>CP113928.1:0-12500 GCA_029392055.1 Leuconostocaceae bacterium ESL0723
AAATAGGCTGTGGGTAAGTCGACAACAACTGGTCAAATTATCCACAACTTTACCACCACTAAAATCTCTGACGACCACCGGCCCTTTTAGATTTTCCACAAGATTAACAGCCCTTATTACTATTATTTTTTATTTATTAATTAATAATATATATAAGGGCTTCCAGCCAAGGAGAAAATAGCATGCAGTTTTCAATTAACCGTTCCGTTTTTATTAAAGCTTTAAATGATGTCAGTCGGGCAATTTCATCCCGGACTACGATTCCAATCCTAACCAATATCAAAATCGTCTTACATGAGGATGGTTTGATCCTAACTGGTTCCAATGCCGACATTTCGATTGAATCCCGGATTAACCAGCAAGATGAGGATGCTAACTTAAAGATTGAAAGCACTGGTGGCATTACCCTACCAGCCACCTTCTTTATCAACATCGTTAAGCACTTACCTGCCCAAGAAATGCAGATTACCGTTGAAGGAATGCAGGCCTTAATTACTTCTGGTTCAGCGGCCTTTAAGATTAATGGTCAAGATATCCAGAACTATCCGCAGTTGCCAACGATGGAAGATGCTCAAACCTTGAAGGTTTCCGCGGCCCAGCTTAGTGACATTATTTCCCAGACTAAGATTTCAGCTTCGACCCAGGAAAGTCGGCCAATCTTGACCGGGGTCCATCTCCAGTTGCGTGGCAACAGTGTGAAGGCGGTTACGACCGACTCCCACCGTCTTTCCCAACGGATTGTTAACCTAACCGGGGCCGAAAGTGATGTGGACGCGGACGTGATTATCCCGGCCAAGTCCTTTAATGAACTCCAGCCCCTTTTGGAGGGTCAGGAACGGGTTGAAATTAAGCTATCTAGCAATCAGGCTGTCTTTGACTTGGGTGAGACAACCTTCTACTCCCGTCTCTTAGAGGGTAAGTATCCTGAAACTGACCGCCTGATTCCATCCGAAAGCACCACGGAACTAAAGATTGATGCCAATGATCTCCTCGGCGCCATTGACCGGGCAAGCCTGCTCAGCCACGAAAGTCGTAACAACGTGGTTGAATTGGTCTTGGCGGGTGGCAAAGCCCAATTAAGTGGTAGTTCCCAAGAAGTTGGTCAGGTTAAGGAAACCTTGGCCACCCAGGCGGTAACCGGGGATGACCTGGATATCTCCTTTAACCCCGACTATGTCCGTGATGCGCTGCGGGTATTAAACGGTCAGGAAGTTGAACTGAAGTTCACCACCAACCTCCGACCTTTCATTATCATTCCCGATGGTGAAACCGATAATAAACAGCTTCAACTAATTACCCCAGTCCGGACATTTTAAGACGGACACATTTAGGCCCTGTTCGGGCCTTTTTTGGTGCATAAAAACACAAAATAACCTCAAAAACCAAATTTAAGCGTTTTTATGCCTGAGAGGTGTTGCACCATTAAAAACGGTTAAAAGCGTTTTAAGACCCCTCCTAGGCTTTATTTTTTAAAAAATGGTATAATGGGGACTGTAAGTTGTGATGATAAGGAGTGCGGTTAGTGCCGGTATCAGTTGCGATTACAAGTGAATACATCACCCTGGGACAGCTCCTAAAAATTGAAAACTTGATCCGCTCGGGCGGCCAGGCGAAGCAATTTTTGGCAACTCACCCAGTAACCCTAAACCAGGAAAGCGAACAGCGCCGTGGTAAGAAGCTTTACCCGGGCGACCAGGTTGAGGTGGCTGGTCAGCTATATGAGATTAGCGCCCCATCCCCAGCAGAACTGGCCGAGCAAGCCAATTTAAAGGCGCGGGAGAAGGCCCTGCAGGCGCAATACCGGCAGTCCCATCCTAAGCGGACACCGGCCGGAGACGGGCGGCAGCCACGGGGACCGGGTTCGTGGAATTAAAGAATTTAAAACTCCACCATTTCCGGAACTACACTGACTTGGATTTGAGTTTTCAACCCGGCGTTAACGTATTCTTAGGTGAGAATGCTCAGGGTAAGACCAATCTCTTGGAGAGCATCTACGCCTTGGCACTGACTCGCTCCCACCGGACCAACAATGACCGCGATTTAATTGAATGGGGAGAGAAGGAAGCGAGCGTCAGTGGTCGGGTGGCTCACCGCTATGGTGAGACCCCAATTTCTCTGTCCTTTAGTTCGAAAGGGAAGCACGCTCGGGTGAACCATCTGGATCAAAGCCGCCTGTCAGATTATATTGGTCAGCTCAATATCATTGTCTTTGCCCCGGAGGATTTAGCCTTGGTCAAGGGTTCACCGAGCGTACGTCGGCGTTTCATTGATATGGAGTTTGGCCAGATGAATCCGGCCTACCTGCATAACACGAGTTTGTACCGGCAAGTGTTAAAGGAACGGAACGCCTACCTGAAACGTTTGCAGCTCAAGCAGACCCAGGACCGGGTATTCCTAGACGTCTTGACCGACCAGTTGGTCGAAGCTGGGAGCAAGGTGATTGCCGCCCGGGCTGATTTTATTAAACGGTTAGCCCAGGCGGCCCAACCGATTCACGCCGAGGTTTCAGACCAACGGGAGCAGCTAGACCTGGCCTATAAGACCTTGGTTTCCAGCCCTGATTTAACGGCCATGTCAATCGATGAGATTGCCAAAGAGTTCCGGGCAGCCTTGGACCGCCAGGCCGAGCGGGAGATTTTGATGGGGACAACCTTGGTTGGGCCCCACCGGGATGACTTCCAGGTTCTGGTTAACGACAACGATGTTGCCGTTTTCGGTTCCCAGGGTCAGCAGCGGACCGCGGCCCTGGCCATTAAATTGGCCGAGATAGACCTGATGCAGGCTGAAACCGGTGAGTACCCGGTCCTGCTCTTAGACGATGTCTTAAGCGAACTGGATGCCAGTCGGCAGACCCACCTGTTACTGGCCATCCAAGATAAGGTACAAACCTTTTTAACGGCCCCTAGCCTCAGTGAGGTGGCCCGGCAACTGATTACCGAGCCCAAGGTCTTTCACGTGAATGCCGGTAAAATCGAAGCAGAATCGCCCCAGTAAGGCGGATACATACCAAATAAAGAGGGAATTATGACAGACCGCGATAATGCAGAGCAATCATTTACCGAAGAAGAAGAGGAATTGATTACTGACGACGCTGTAATCCAGCAGGCCGGCAGGATGGATTCGGATGCCGGTGAGTATAATGCCGACCAGATTCAGGTCTTGGAAGGGTTGGAAGCCGTTCGTAAGCGTCCCGGCATGTACATCGGGACTACGACAGCCCAGGGCCTGCACCACCTAGTCTGGGAAATCGTTGATAACGGGATTGATGAGGCCCTCGCCGGCTTTGCTAGCCATATTTCCGTTACCATCGAAAAAGATAATTCCATTACCGTGACCGACGATGGCCGGGGAATTCCAGTTGATATCCAGACCAAGACTGGTAAGCCCGCCTTAGAAACGGTCTTTACCATCCTGCACGCCGGCGGTAAGTTTGGCGGCGGCGGTTACAAGGTTTCTGGTGGTCTGCACGGGGTCGGTGCCTCAGTCGTTAACGCCCTGTCAACCAACCTGGATGTTAAAGTCGTCCGGGAAGGCAAGGTTTATTACATGGACTTTGCTACCGGCCGGGTTAAGACGCCAATGACGGTGCTGAGTGAATCAGCCCCAATTGAGCGCGGTACAATCGTGCACTTTAAGCCCGACCCTGATATTTTCCAGGAAACCACAGTCTTCAACTACAAGACCCTGCTGACCCGAGTTCGGGAACTGGCCTTTTTGAATAAGGGTCTGCGGATTTCAATTACCGATAAGCGGCCCGAAGAACCAGTGAGCGAAAGTTTCTGCTACCAAGGTGGCATCAAGGAATACGTCAGCTACCTGGACGAAGGTAAGGAAACCCTCTTCCCCGAACCAGTTTACGTCGAAGGTGAGGAAAAGGACATCGTGGTTGAGGTGGCTTTGCAGTACACCACTGATATCAAGGAAAACCTGCGCACCTTTACTAACAATATCAACACCTACGAAGGTGGTACCCATGAGACTGGCTTTAAATCTGCCCTGACCCGGGTAATTAATGACTATGCTCATAAGAGCGGTCAGTTAAAGGATGGGGCTGAGAGTCTGACTGGTGAAGATGTCCGTGAAGGGATGACAGCGATTGTCTCTATTAAGCATCCCGATCCCCAGTTTGAGGGTCAGACCAAGACCAAGTTGGGTAACTCGGATGCCCGTCAGGCCACCGACCGGACTTTCTCTGAAACCTTTAGCCGCTTTATGATGGAAAATCCGTCGGTGGCTAAGCGGATTGTTGAAAAGGGTATCCTAGCCCAGAAGGTCCGCCTGTCAGCTAAGCGGGCCCGGGAAATGACCCGGAAGCAGTCTGGCTTAGAGATTGGTAACCTGCCTGGTAAGCTGGCGGACAACACCTCTAAGGATCCAGAGATTTCAGAACTCTTCATCGTCGAGGGTGATTCCGCCGGGGGTTCGGCTAAGCAGGGCCGTAACCGGTTGACCCAGGCCATCCTCCCCATTCGCGGTAAGATTCTAAACGTTGGTAAGGCCTCCCTGGACCGGGTTTTGGCCAACGAAGAAATCCGTTCCCTTTTCACCGCCATGGGTAGTGGCTTTGGTAATGACTTTGATGTCACTAAGGCCAACTATCACAAGGTGATTATCATGACCGATGCCGATGTCGACGGGGCCCATATCCGGACCCTGTTGCTGACGCTCTTTTACCGGTACATGCGGCCCCTGGTCGATGCTGGCTATATTTACATTGCCCAGCCACCACTTTACGGGGTTTCACTGGGAAATAATAAGGAACTACACTACATCGATTCCGATGAAGAGCTAGAGGATTACCTGGCCCAGCTGCCATCAAACGCTAAGCCAAAGGTTCAGCGTTATAAGGGATTGGGTGAAATGGACTACGACCAGTTGGCCGATACGACCATGGATCCGGCTCACCGGCGCCTGTTGCGGGTCGACCCGGCTGATGCCCAGGAGGCGGATGCCGTGATTGACATGCTGATGGGTGGCGATGTGCCGCCACGGCGTCAGTTCATTGAAGATAATGCGGTCTTTGTAGAAGACCTAGATATTTAAAACGGCAGGAGCCTTTGCAAAAGGAGTAATACACCATGCCAGAAGCAAGTGACAGTCGCATTCAAAACATCCATCTGTCCGAACAAATGAAGACTTCGTTTTTATCATATGCGATGTCAGTTATCGTTGCCCGGGCCTTGCCGGATGTGCGCGACGGGATGAAGCCGGTGCACCGTCGGATTTTGTATTCGATGATTGAGCAGGGGAACACCCCCGATAAGCCCCATAAAAAGTCTGCCCGTATCGTGGGGGATGTAATGGGAAAGTACCATCCCCACGGTGATTCAGCGATTTATGAATCAATGGTCCGGATGGCCCAGCCATTTTCTTACCGTTACATGTTAGTTGACGGTCATGGAAACTTTGGTTCGGTCGACGGGGATGGTGCCGCGGCCATGCGTTATACCGAAGCCCGTTTGAGCAAGGTTGCCATGGAAATGGTCCGTGATCTGAATAAGGACACGGTCGATTTTGTACCCAACTACGATGGTGAAGAACGTGAGCCGGAAGTGTTACCGGCCCGGATTCCTAACCTATTAGTTAATGGGGCGACTGGTATTGCGGTCGGGATGACTACTAATATTCCGACCCATAACTTGGGTGAGGTGATTTCAGCCCTCCACGTTTTGATGCAAAATCCTGATGCGACTACGTCTGATTTGATGGAAGTCCTGCCGGGACCTGATTTCCCCACTGGCGGCATTGTCATGGGCAAGTCCGGAATTCGCCGGGCCTATGAAACTGGCCGGGGTACCATTACGGTGCGGGCCAAGGTTGATATTGAGACGCAAAAGAACGGCCGGGAACAAATCATTGTCACTGAGCTGCCCTTTGCGGTTAACAAGGCCCGCTTGATTGAGCGGATTTCCGAACTGGTTCGGGATAAGAAAATCGATGGCATCACGGCCATCCGGGACGAATCGGACCGTGATGGACTGCGGATTGCTATTGATGTGCGCCGGGATGCGTCGGCCAGTGTCATTCTAAATAACCTCTACAAGCAGACCTTGCTGCAGACCGGCTTTAGCTTTAACATGCTGGCCATCGACCACGGGGCTCCTAAAACTTTGAACTTAAAGGAAATCCTGGTCGCCTACTTGGAGCACCAACGTTCAGTTATTCGGCGGCGGACGGCCTTTGAATTACAGAAGGCTGAGGCCCGGGCCCATATCTTAGAAGGGTTGCGGATTGCCTTAGATCATATCGATGCCATCATCGAAATTATCCGTTCTTCTAAGACCTCAGACGAGGCTAAGACCCGCCTGATTGATGGCTACTCCCTGTCAAGTAAGCAGGCCCAAGCCATCTTGGACATGCGGCTGGTCCGTCTGACTGGTTTGGAGCGGGACAAGATTGAAGATGAATATCAGAAATTAGTCGTCACAATTGCGGACTTGAAGGACATCCTCGCCCATGAAGAACGGATTGATAAGCTGATTTATGATGAGCTGGTTGAGATCCAGCACCGCTTTGGTGATGAACGTCGGACCGAGCTACAGGTCGGTGATGTCACCAGCATCGAAGATGAAGACCTAATTGAAGAAGAAAACGTGGTGGTTACCCTAACCCACAACGGCTATATTAAGCGCGTACCAGCGGCCGAGTTTAAGGCCCAGAACCGTGGTGGCCGTGGTGTCCAAGGGATGAATGTTAACGATGAGGATTTTGTCGAGCAGATGGTGGCAACCTCAACCCATGACACCCTCTTCTTCTTTACCAACACAGGTAAGGTTTATCGGATGAAGGGTTACGAGATCCCAGAGTACGGCCGCCAAGCCAAGGGTATCCCAGTTGTTAACCTCTTAAACATTAATTCTGATGAAACTATCCAGACCATGATTAAGGTGCCTGGTGAGGCGCAACACAGTGACGATAACCTCTTCTTTGTTACCCGCCAGGGTGTGGTTAAGCGGACGGCGGTGACCGAATTTGCTAACATTCGGACCAATGGTTTGCGGGCTTTAACCCTGCACGATGATGATGAAGTGCTAGCAGTTTTGATTACTAACGGTGACCAGAACGTGATTATTGCTACGCGTGGTGGTTATTCGGTTAGCTTCTCTGAGACCACGGTCCGCGTGATGGGTCGTTCGGCGGCCGGGGTTCGTGGTATCCGTCTACGTGAAGGTGACCAGGTTGTTGGTGCCGGTAAGCTTGAAGAAGATGACCAGGTACTGGTTGTGACCGAGAATGGTTATGGTAAGCAGACGCCAGCGAGCGAGTATCCAATCAAGGGTCGCGGTGGTAAGGGAATCAAGACTGCCGCCATTACGGAAAAGAATGGTCCCCTAGCCGCCATGGCAACGGTCCGTGGCGATGAAGATATCATGGTGACGACTGATCACGGCGTGATGATTCGCTTCAGTGTTGCCGATGTCAGCCAAACTGGCCGCGCTACCCAGGGTGTCCGCTTAATGCGTTTGGAACCAGGTAGCAAGGTGGCCACGGTTACGAAATTAGACGTAGCTGAAGTTGATGACTTAGCAGAAGAGTCAGCAGCGGACGCAGCACCAAGTGACAGTGGTTTACCAAGTGAAAATCAGTAAATTAATTAAAAGCAGCGACGAGAGTCGCTGCTTTTTTTAATCAATCTCTTCACGGAGGCGGGCAATAAAGCGGCGTGAAACAGGTAGATGGACGCCGTTGCTAAGGCAGACCGTGTGAGTTTTGGTTGTGTAGGTTTCCAAGCGATCAATATTAATGCAGTAGGCAGCATGAATTTGGATTAATTGGGGATGGACTTGTGGAATGTCTTTTAGGTTGGCCCGGATTTTAATCATGCCATCGGTGGTAAAGACCTCCAAGTAGTGGGTTGCCTTTTCACTGGCAATGTAAAGGATGTCGTTTAAGTTCACTTTATAAGTGTGGGCGCCATTAGGTAACTTAATGGGAATTACCGCCACGGCAGCAATCTTTTCGATGTTGTCCTGGGCCGTTTCAATTGCTTCCAGGAGGCGGTCAGCAAAGTAGCGCTCGTCATTTTTTTTAGGGATAAAATCAATGGCTGCAATATGGTATTCAAGACAGACTGGTATCAGGTCCTCATGGTGACTAATCATAATAATTTGGGCATGGGGATCTTGCTGCCGAATTAGGCGGGCAATTTCTAGGCCAGCCCGGACTACGCCCTTGATTTCAATGTCTAGGATAATAATCTTAGGCTCCGAGTCATCTTTAAAAACGGCCATGAGTTCCCGTGGGGAATCAAAAATCTTGATGGCGGGGATTAATTTTTTAATGTAACGCTGGTCAACGCGTGCGTCCTCTAAGAGATAGTAGTTCATAGTCCCTCCTGAAAGGTTAGTACCTGGTAAACCCGGTCTTCCCTGACTTCGGTCTTAAGGGTGTATTGGTTGATATGCTTTTTTAAATACTGGTGGACAAAGCGTAAACCCCAACCATGGTCGGAACAGGGCTTTGGCTGGCGGGGATTGAGATCCGGTGACACAGTTTCGGCCTGATTAAAGGTGTTACAGATTACAATTTGACAGGGTTGCCCTTCCCTGGCATTGGTTAAGCCGACGCTGACTAAACCGGTCTGACAGTGGGCCGCCGCCTGAATGGCGTTATCAAGCAGGATTCCGATAATTCGATAAATCGAACGGTTATAGGTCGCCGGCATGGTAAAGGGTGGCGCGCCGAGTAGTTCGGTTTGCAGGGTGACGTCGGCTTGATGGGCCCGGCCCCAACAGGTTGCCAGTAAACTTTGGAAGCTAGCCGATTGGATGGCACTAAAATTCAAGGAGTGGGTGGTTTCTAATGAAAGCGGTTCAGCTAAAACTTCTTTAAAGGCATTGCGAATGGTTGACAAATCTTCTTGGATTAAGCCAAGCTTTAGGCTACTCACAAGGTTCTGGTAGTCATGGATGAATTGCTGTTGTTCAATCGTCTTCTTCTCAAGGTAGGCAATGTAATGCTGGGTATTTTCCTGACGCTTATGCTTATCAGTCCAATAGCAATAGGCTTGGTAAGCCAAACAACAAAGGGCCAGCATTCCCAAGACCAAACTAAGGAACAGGCGATACAGGTCTAATTCTGCTAAGGTCATTGATAGGATGGCATCGGTCGACTGGTCAGGCATATTGAAAGTAAAGGTCTTGGTGGCTAGTCTCATCTTGGCATCTCGCAATCCGGCAAGTTATATTGGTGATTTCCTTGCACTAATGGATACTACGTATTTAAAGTTGAGTTTACTTATCATTTGTTAAAAAAATAAGTCAAACACATTTCAATGTGTTTGACTTTTTGTGGTAACGGTACTAAAGCTTGTAATTTGTTCAGTATTTTTCAATTTTAGGGTAACTGTCCAGGTTTGAATCTGTTTTCCGAGTCGCAGGGGATGGGCGGTGGCCACCAAGGTGCCGGTTTGAACCGGCAGTAGGTGGTGGGTCTCGATATCGATGCCAACAGCGTGGGCACCAGCTGGCAAATTGGCCTGGGCGGCCATGGAAGCAGCGGTTTCGGCCAGAAGCGCGTTGACCCCACCATGGACTAGGCCGTAGGGTTGTTTAACTTTGTCAGTAACGGCCAGTTCTAAGACCGTTTCCTGGGGGCTAATTTTGATGGCGTGAATGCCTAACAGTTCTGTAATATCCATGTGGTATAATCTACTTTCATCAAAGTAACTACTTATTAGGAGTATAGCAAATGACGACTTGGCAATCGAAGCAAAGCTACAGTGAGATTTTATATGAAGTCAACCAGGACGGGCAGCACCCGGGTCAGATTGCTAAAATCACCATGAACGACCCTAAAAGTCATAATGCCTTTACCCCTAAGATGGTTGCTGAGATGATTGATGCCTTCACCCGGGCCCGGGATGATAGCAAGGTTGGTGTCATTATCTTGACCGGTGCCGGCGACCAGGCCTTTTCATCCGGGGGAAACCAGAAGGTCCGGGGTAACGGCGGTTATGTCGGTCAGGATGGGATTCCCCGTTTGAATGTTTTGGATCTCCAACGCTTGATGCGGGTTATTCCAAAACCTATTATTGCCATGGTCAAGGGCTGGTCAGTTGGGGGCGGTAACGTCTTGCAGCTGGTCGCTGACCTGACGGTCGCCGCTGACAATGCCAAATTCGGTCAGACCGGTCCGCAGGTGGGCTCCTTTGATGCCGGTTATGGTTCCGGGTATTTGGCCCAGGTCATCGGGCATAAGCGGGCCAAGGAAGTTTGGTTTTTAAACCACTTCTATAGCGCTGAAGAAGCTTACCAGATGAACTGGATTAACCGGGTGGTGCCCCTGGCTGAGGTCGAAGATGCCACCATTGAATGGGCCGATGAAATGCTGACGAAGTCACCGACTGCCCTGCGCTTTATCAAGGCGGCGATGAATGCCGATACCGATGGCCTGGCTGGGTTACAGCAGTTCGCTGGGGATGCCACCCTCCTGTATTACACGACTGACGAGGCCAAGGAAGGCCGCGACGCCTTCAAGGAAAAGCGGCAGCCGGACTTTGACCAGTTCCCTCACTTTCCTTAACAAGGGAAGTGAGTGGGTCTTATCTTAAATTTAAGATTTGCCAGCCAAAATGGTTATTGACAGGGACGCCATAGGGTGCTAGACTAATAAAGTTGCTTCAGGGGGACCTGAAGCGGGTAGCACATTGAAAACTGAACAAAACTTTGAACAAACAAATCTGTAATGGTTGCTTATACGCAGTGTAAGTAACAAACAAATTTGCGAAGTCAATTCGTAACAAACAATAAACGGATGATGCTATGGAAATAGCAAATAAGTCAGTTTAAACGAAGAGCAATCTTCAAACTTTTAACATGAGAGTTTGATCCTGGCTCAGGATGAACGCTGGCGGCGTGCCTAATACATGCAAGTCGAACGCGCAGCGAAAGGTGCTTGCACCTTTCAAGCGAGTGGCGAACGGGTGAGTAACACGTGAATAACCTGCCCTCAAGTAGGGGATAACATTTGGAAACAGATGCTAATACCGTATAAAACTTAGCTGCACATGCAGCCAAGTTAAAAGACGCTTTGGCGTCGCTTAAGGATGGATTCGCGGTGCATTAGTTAGTTGGTGAGGTAAAGGCTCACCAAGACGATGATGCATAGCCGAGTTGAGAGACTGATCGGCCACATTGGGACTGAGACACGGCCCAAACTCCTACGGGAGGCTGCAGTAGGGAATCTTCCACAATGGGCGCAAGCCTGATGGAGCAACGCCGCGTGTGTGATGAAGGCTTTCGGGTCGTAAAGCACTGTTGTTGGGGAAGAACAGGCTAGGTAGGCAATGACCTAGTTTTGACGGTACCATACCAGAAAGGGACGGCTAAATACGTGCCAGCAGCCGCGGTAATACGTATGTCCCGAGCGTTATCCGGATTTATTGGGCGTAAAGCGAGCGCAGACGGTTGTTTAAGTCTGAAGTGAAAGCCCACAGCTTAACTGTGGAATGGCTTTGGAAACTGGGCAACTTGAGTGCAGTAGAGGTAAGTGGAACTCCATGTGTAGCGGTGGAATGCGTAGATATATGGAAGAACACCAGTGGCGAAGGCGGCTTACTGGACTGTAACTGACGTTGAGGCTCGAAAGTGTGGGTAGCAAACAGGATTAGATACCCTGGTAGTCCACACCGTAAACGATGAATACTAGGTGTTAGGAGGTTTCCGCCTCTTAGTGCCGCAGCAAACGCATTAAGTATTCCGCCTGGGGAGTACGACCGCAAGGTTGAAACTCAAAGGAATTGACGGGGACCCGCACAAGCGGTGGAGCATGTGGTTTAATTCGAAGCAACGCGAAGAACCTTACCAGGTCTTGACATCCTTTGAAGATGTTAGAGATAACATTGTGCTCTTCGGAGCCAAAGTGACAGGTGGTGCATGGTCGTCGTCAGCTCGTGTCGTGAGATGTTGGGTTAAGTCCCGCAACGAGCGCAACCCCTATTGTTAGTTGCCAGCATTGAGTTGGGCACTCTAGCGAGACTGCCGGTGACAAACCGGAGGAAGGCGGGGACGACGTCAGATCATCATGCCCCTTATGACCTGGGCTACACACGTGCTACAATGGCGTATACAACGAGTTGCGAACTCGCGAGGGCAAGCTAATCTCTTAAAGTACGTCTCAGTTCGGATTGTAGTCTGCAACTCGACTACATGAAGTCGGAATCGCTAGTAATCGCGGATCAGCATGCCGCGGTGAATACGTTCCCGGGTCTTGTACACACCGCCCGTCACACCATGGGAGTTTGTAATGCCCAAAGCCGGTGGCCTAACCATTTGGAGGGAGCCGTCTAAGGCAGGACAGATGACTGGGGTGAAGTCGTAACAAGGTAGCCGTAGGAGAACCTGCGGCTGGATCACCTCCTTTCTAAGGATAACCGGAGCGTTACAGGGACTTGAGTGTCAATTTGTTTGGAACAAAGTTTTGTTTAGTTTTGAGTGGGTTACCACTAGATAAGTAAGGGGACTTACTTATGGGGAATTAGCTCAGCTGGGAGAGCACCT
>CP113928.1:17500-117500 GCA_029392055.1 Leuconostocaceae bacterium ESL0723
TGTTTTAGAAGTTCTGGTCATTATTATGGTCGGCTTTTGCCTGGCTAAGCGGGGTTGGTTTGATCATAAAACCTCGCGCTTGATTGCGAAGTTGGTAACCCAAGTTGCCTTACCAGCATCAATGATTGCGACAATTACCAAGAACTTTACGGCCGAGGTTTTGATTCGGACTTTACCGGACCTGCGTTTTCCACTGCTGTCGATGGCTATTTTATTTGGGATTGCCATTGCTGTCGCCCATGTTTTGCGGATTCGCAGCGGTGAGCGTGGGCTTTTTGAGTCGATGTTTTTAAACTCGAATACGATTTTTATTGGTCTGCCAATTAACATGGCCCTCTTTGGCGTACCCAGCCTGCCCTATGTCCTGGTCTACTACATGGCCAATACGACCATCTTTTGGACCCTGGGTGTCTACCTGATACAGCGTGATGGTGATCAGGGGACTAAGATTAAGGCCCTAGACGTGGCTAAAAAAGTTTTCTCACCACCCCTGTTGGGCTTTATACTAGGGGTGATTCTGGTTTTATTCCGGATTCAGTTACCAGTATTTTTGAACAAGAGTTTAACCGACTTGGGTAACATGACCGTGCCCCTGTCGATGATCTTTATTGGGATTGCCATTTCGCGGACCAAGTTGTCAGACATTCGTTTCTCACGGAAGATTGTTGGCGTCCTGCTGGGTCGCTTTGTGGTAGCGCCCTTGCTGATGGCAGCCCTGGTCATTCCAACTGACTTACCAGTTTTGATGAAACAGGTTTTCATCATGCAGGCCGCCATGCCAGTCATGACGAATGCCCCCGTGGTTTCTGAACTTTACGGGGCTGACGACCGCTATGCCGCGGTTGCGGTTGCCGAAACCACGGTATTAAGTCTGGTAATTGTGCCGATCCTGATGCTCTTGTCCCAGCATATTTAGGAGGTTAGTGTGGATAACTCGGCCCTGAAAAAATTTAACATTGGTCAACTTTCGGACCAACAGGCCCAGTTGTTACAGGAAATAAATACTTATATCCAGCAAGGTTTAAAAGAACCTGGTCACCATGTGGCGGTCTTAGAAGGAGCGGCTGGTACGGGGAAAAGTGTCATCCTAACTAAGCTTTTTCAACAATTAATGAACGGTGCCCATGACGAAAACAGTCCCTACTATCAGACCCGGGATGTCTTCACGGTTAACCACCCGGAGCTGCTCAAGGTGTACCAGGAAATGAGTTTGGGCTTACCCGGTATTCGTAAAAAGGATTATGTGCGGCCAACGTCGTTAATTAATGCGGCCCATAAAAAACAGGAATCCTACGACGTGGTCCTAATTGATGAGGGCCATCTCTTGTTGACGAAGCCCGAACCCTATGTAAAGTTTAACCAGCAAAATCAGTTGGCAGAAATTATTAAGTTGGCCAAGGTAGTCGTGGTGGTCTTTGACTTTAAGCAGGTAATGCAAAGCAAGATGTATTGGAGTCGGGACCTGCTGGAAAAGGTTTTGTCACCTTATCCACACCGCTACTTCCAACTGGGTCAGCAATACCGGATGAAGGCGCCCCAGGCCGTGATGGATTGGCTGGATGAGCTGTCTAATGGCATCTTAAAACCGGTACCAAAGAACCGAGGTCACTATGACCTGGAAATCATGGACCGGGCGGCTGATATCTTTGAAAAGATTAAGCAAAAGGACCAGGAAGTGGGTCTATCGCGGATGGTGGCCACGACCGGTTTTCGCCGGGGGCCTCACCAGGAGCACCACATTATCATGGATGACTTTGACCAGCCCTGGGATGAGTTAGACATGCAGACTACCCCCTGGGCTGAACGGCCCGAGTCGATTAATGAGGTTGGTTCCATCTACACTGTCCAAGGTTTTGACCTGAACTATGTTGGGGTCCTACTGGGGCCACCCTTCGAGTACGATGCTGAGCACGACCGGATGGTGGTGAATCCAGACAAGGTCACCCACCGCGAAATCTATAAGCGCTCACCCCTGTTAAAGGATCCAAAGCAGATTAAGGCCTTCCAGGCCGAAGTGATGTTTAACTGCTTAAATATCTTATTGAAGCGTGGTATTTTGGGCACCTATATTACCGCGGCCGATGACCGCCTGCGAGCCCGTCTGCTCGAACTAGCGCATTAAAAAAAGCACCCGGTAGGGTGCTTTTAAAATGTCCAGGCATCAAGATCTGGCCGGGTGTGGGTTGGCTGGGTGTCCACCTCGGCAATTTGTTCAGGGGTGGAAACGCCGGTGTAAACCAGAAGGGTGTCAATGCCAGCGTTGATACCGGCAAGGATGTCGGTGTTGTAGTTGTCACCGACCATGACGGGGTGCTTAGGGTGACCCAGGCGGGCCAGGGCCCCTTCCATAATCGGCAGGGCTGGTTTAGCAATAATGGTTGGGTCGGTTTGGGTAGCGGTCTTAACGGCGCTAACCAGGGTACCAGCGCCAGGCAGCATACCGCGTTCATTGGGCAGGTTGGTATCAGCGTTAGTGGCGATAAATTGGGCGCCTTGTTGGATGGCCAGGGTCGCAGTTACTAATTTCTCATAGTTAAACTGGCGGTCGAGACCAACCACGACAAAGTCCGCGGGGGTGTCATTGACCAGTTCAAAACCTGCATCGTCTAAGGCCACCTTTAAGCCTTCTTCCCCAATCATATAGACTGAGTGCTGCTGGTCATCGGTGTGCTGATCCAGGTAATCGGCCGTAGCCAGGGCACTGGTATAGACCTGCTGGGGACTGGTGGGGATGTCATGGTTGACTGAAAGGTTATAGGCCACTTCGGCCGGCGTTTTGGTCGCATTGTTGGTGACAAAAAGATAGGGGATATTGGCTGCCTGCAGGCGTTCGATGAAACGTTTGGCAGCCGGAATCTTATTTTTACCTTGGTAAATGGTGCCATCCAGGTCAATGAGATATGCATCGTATTGCGTCATAATTTTCCTGCCTTGCTTAATTTTAATTTAACTTTCACCCATTATAGTACAGTCATCAACAAAAGTTGATAGTTAACGAATCAACGGACAGATATAGGTTCCTATTCTCCCTCTACAATTATTTTAATCTCCCAATTAAATTAAATCCCTGGTCCGCCCGCAAGTGATTGCGGGTTTTCGTTTGCACAGAAAAGCGCCGGCACCTAGCGCGATTTGGTAGAATAGAGGGTATTGAGGAAGGTTAACATGGTCAAGCAAAAACCCCATAAAAAGCAAAAATTACGGCAGGTGGCGCCCTTTTTGACCCCAGCTGCCATCGTTTCCCTGGTGGTGGCAATTTCGGCTGCCAACATTGCCGTGAACGTGGCCACTGGCACCCGTGAAGGGGGCAAGGTCAGCTCGGTCTCGACCAGCATTAGCAGTCACAGCGAGTCTAGTCAGAGTAGCAGCTCCCACGAAAGCAGTAGTGAGCACAGCGAAAGTAGTTCTAGCTCTAGTAGCCACGATGAGAGCAGTGCTGAAAGCTCTAGCAGTAACAGTGAGCAAAGTTCTAGTCAGGCCGGCGCCAGCAGCAGTTCGGTCAAGGCTAGTGACGCAGTTAGTCGGGTAGCCAACCCAACGACCACGCATTAAGGGGTAAGGTAGATGCTTGCGCTATTAGATTTAATTAACAGTTACATGGCCTACTTTACCGCCAACACCAAGACCAAGGGCCGGATTTACACGGTGGTTGGCTTTGTGGGGGTTTGGTACTTACTTTACCTAGCCTACCGCTTTTTTGAAAACGGGCGCCTGCTGCGTTCGGCCATCCTGGTTGCTATTTTCTTAGTGCTCCTGTATTTTTCAGTTTTAAACCTGATCTATTACTTTACTAAGAAGGCGGTTAAGTGGGATATATCCCGTAACATTGCCAAAGTTTTGGGTACCAGCGCTAATGATGATCTTAAGGGTCAAACGGCCATCGTGCCCGCCAACGGTTTGTACGAGAAAAAAGACGTCGTCAACGCTGAGGTAAGTCTGGATGCTAGTCAGGCCGACCGGCTAAACGCCTTGGCTAAGCAGCTAAGTGGTTTAGGCCTTTGGCACCATGAATATGGTCGGCTCAGCCGGGCGGCTCAAAGGCAGGTAATTGCTGAAAAAGGGAGCATCGCGGCTAACTATCCCGGTACCCTTCTGCCCTATTTTGATTTAAAGCAGGTTCCCGGTGACCACCTGGTAATCATGGGTGGGGTTAACCAGCTCGAGGCCCAAAACATTGCGACCGTGGACCGGGTGGGGTTGATGCCCACGCACCAGGCCCAAGCCGATTACCGGCTGGCCCTAGCTTCGGTGGTGGTGACTGGTGGCCTGTCTAAGATGCAGGGCCGCAAGGGGATTGTCGAAGTGAAACAGCCCTACCGGTTAAAAGTTGAGATGGCCTACCAGAAGCGGGACCCAGCCTAGGAAGTAACTAGGTTGGGTTTTATAGTATAATGAAGTTTATGAAAAGTTACGTTGGGCATATTTGGCAAAAAACATTAGCGCCTAAAAATTGGGGAAACCAGTTAAACACCCGGTCTGGTTTTTTTATTTGGGTCTTAATTCTTTTAGTCCTAAAGACGATTCTGGCTTACGGCTGGGATTTTGACTGGTTGCATGTTAGTGACGTTGCCCAGGTTTTTTTGGTCTTAATTAACCCAATTGGCTTTAGTATGGTGGTCTTGAGCCTGACCCTCTTTATTAAGCGGCGTCAGCTATATTACGGGGCCATTCTGATTGTTGATGCCGTTTTGACCCTCCTGCTCTATATCAACGTGGTTTATTTCCGGGAGTTCTCGGACTACATGTCGGTTAACACCATGCTGGGTTACAGTACCGTGAACCAGGGTGGTAAGGCGGCCGGGGCGATTACCTGGGAGTGGCATGATGTCTTGTTTTGGGCCGACATTGTTATTCTCTTAGTCCTCTTGATTGTCCGTAAAATTAAAATGGACCGGCAGACGGTAGGCGGCTGGCGGGCCTTTCGTTTTTTTAGTGTCGGTTGCCTGATCATGGTCTTTAACCTGATGGTGGCTGATATCGACCGTCCCCAGCTTTTAACCCGGCAGTTTGACCGGGAATACATGGTCAAGTACCTGGGTCTGGGACCCTTCACCATTTATGACGCCTATAATACCTATGAAACCGGGCAAGTGCGGAAGAGCGCCCGACCTGAACAGTTGGCTCAAGTGCAGGCCTATGTTAAGGATCACTATGCGGCCATTAATCCAACTTTCTACGGGCTGGCTAAGGGTAAGAATGTGGTTGTCATTCACCTGGAGAGCTTCCAGCAGGTCTCGATTGACCGGGTGGTCAACGGGCAGCCGGTGACGCCCTTTTTGAACAGTATTTACCACGATAAGAGCACGATTGCCTTTGATAACTTCTTTAACCAGGTGGGCCAGGGTAAGACTTCCGATGCCGAAAACATGTTGGAGACCTCAACCTTTGGTCTGCCCCAAGGTTCGCTCTTCTCCAAGTTGGGTAATGACCAGACCTTCCAGGCTATGCCAGCGATTTTGGATCAGCGGGCGGGTTATTCGAGCGCGGTTTTCCACGGCAACACCGGGACCTTCTGGAACCGGAGTAATGTCTACCGGCGGATGGGTTACCAGAACTGGATTTCGGGGGAATACTTTGATGTCACTGGTAAGAAGGCCACTTCCTGGGGACTAAAGGATAAGCTCCTTTTCCGGGACTCAATTCCTTACTTGGAGCGGCTGCAGCAGCCATTTTATGTTAAGTATTTGACGGTTACCAACCACACCCCCTTTGACATTGATAAGCAGGACCAAGACCCCAACTTTGTTACGACCAACAGTGGCTCCAAGTACGTCGATAACTACTGGGTTACCAACCATTACTTGGATCAGGCCCTGCGCGAGTTCTTTGACTACTTAAAGAAGAGTGGGCTCTATGACAACACGATGGTGGTGATGTACGGGGATCACTATGGCATTTCGAATACCGAAAGTCGTTATCTAGCACCAATTTTGGGCAAGACCGATGGTAACTGGACTGATTTGGATAATGCCAACCTGCAGCGGACACCGCTAATGATTCATATTCCAGGCTACCAGGACGGCCATATTGACCACACCTATGGTGGTGAAATTGACGTCATGCCAACCTTAGAGCACCTGCTTGGGATTAGCACGAAGCGTTATATACAGCTTGGTCAAGACTTGTTGAGCAATGAGCGCAGCCAGCTGGTGGTCTTCCGTGATAAGGATTGGATTACACCGGATTATGCCAGTTTGGCTGGGGTAATCTGGGACGTGCGGACCGGTCAGCGGATTGATAATCCAACCCCTGACCAGGAGAAGCTTTTCCAGAAACTGCAAAGCCAGGCCATGGAACAGTTGCAGGTATCGGATAATTTGAACCAGAAGAACCTGCTGCGTTTCTACACCCCTAAGGACTTTAAGGCGGTGAACGAGCGGGACTATGACTACAGTAAGTCCGCCACGGTCAAGCGGCTACGCGACGAGAGCAATAGTAAAAAATCAACCAGTCTGTACAGTAAGAATGGTCACCATTCCACGGTATCCGACTACATCACTGACGCTCCCGAGCTCAATGATGCCCGCGGTAGCACCACCCGGGTGCTGCCACGTGGTTCGGATGACTTCAGTGGGGATGACTAAGTTAAAACCAGCCCTCGGGCTGGTTTTTTAGGCTAAAGGGGCAGTGTGATGTGGTTTGTAGAAAAGAAAATACCGGCCAACCCGGCTCAGTTAACCATTAAAGATTATCTGAAATCCTGGCACGTGCCTAAACACTTGCGGGGCAGTTTGCGGCAAAACCAGCGGGTTGCTCTTAATGGTCGGGTCGTGCCCGTCAATCATGTTCCGGTTGCTGGTGACGTACTGCAGCTAACCATGGTGGCAACTAATTTTGCCAATCGTGGTCAGGGGGTTCAACCAGTGAGTGGGCCAGCCCTGTCCTACTACTATGAGGATGAAGATTTAGTGGTAGTGGCCAAGCCGGCGGGGATGAAAATGCACGCCCATTCGCCGACTGAGACGGACACCTTGCTCAACTTTGTGGCTGCGGATTTGGCTGAGCATCAGACTACCTCTCGCGGTGCCCCGGCTGGGGCTTACATGGTGCACCGCTTGGACCGGGCCACTTCTGGCTTGGTGGTGGTTGCCAAGAACCCAATCGTGGTGCCCGCCTTAAATTGGCAGCTCAGTCAAAAGACGATGCAACGCACTTACTGGGCCTGGGTTAGCGGTCAGATGCCAGCAGAGAGTGGCATGATTGACCAGCCAATTGGTCGTCACCACATTGACTCCCGTCGTCGGCAGGTTAATGGCCCCCAAGCCCAAGCGGCCCTGACCCACTGGCGCTGCCTAAAGCAAACTAGAGACGCTAGTCTACTGGGGCTCACTCTATCAACCGGACGGATGCACCAGCTGCGGGTCCACTTAGCCAGTCTGGGCCATCCGATCATTGGCGATGATCTTTATGGCGGTTCGCCGGCGGACCGGCTCTACTTAGATGCTCGCCAGATCGAGTTCCAACAACCATGGGGCGGCCCTGAACAAAGGGTGGTTTATCCGGGACCAACCAACTTTGCCCAACCCGATTTTTTAAATAGCAACTAAAAAAGCCCTGCTACTTAGCAGGGCTTTTTTGGTGATTATAGTTTATTTTGAGAGTGGTCATAGGTCGCAACCAGTCCAGCTAGGGCACCAGCCAGAAATTCAGCAACCAGGTAAACCAGGGCCAAAATCCAGGAAGGATTGCCACCAAAGAAGAGTGGTGCCAAAACTCGGACGGGGTTTAAGGCCCCGCCAGTCATTGGATAGGCCACAAACATAGCCAGGGTTAAGACAATTCCAACCAGAACCGGTGCGGTGGCCTTTTTCTCAGACAACACTTTAAGGGTCACATAAACCACCAGAAAAGTTAGCAGGAGTTCGACGGCAAAGGTGTAGGGGCCCACACTAGTGGTGCTGGTGGGCCGAAGGGCACTGAGAATCTCAGTGGTGCCCAGGGTTTGTCCCTGGGTAACCTTTTGCCCATTGACAATGCCGTTAATACTAGCAATAGTTAGAGCCATACCAACCAGCGCTCCGACCAGCTGGGCCAGCATGTAGCCCAGGCCAGTCTGCCAGGAAATCTTCCGCTGAACCATAGCCCCCAAGGTTACGGCGGGGTTGTAGTAACCACCATTTGACCACGAGCCAAAGAGATAGGTAGTCACACCGACAGCCAGGCCAAAGATTAACATGATGTCAAAGACCTGTGAAAGCTGGAAGGCAGTCATATAAACCAGGCTGGTGCTAACAAAGAAGATAAATAGGAGGGTGCCAATAAATTCACCCAGATACTTACGCATAATAAAACTCCTTTTAAATAATGCAGCAAGACTTATTATACGGGTTTTTACCGCACTGCGGGGTCTTATTTGCGTAACAGCATGGCGTTAACCGCCACAATGACCGTTGATAGCGACATAACAATCGCCCCAATCATGGGGTTTAATGTAATGCCAGCAAAGGCAAAGACGCCGGCGGCTGCTGGGATGGCAATGATGTTATAGCCAGCTCCCCAGCAAAGGTTTTCAACCTGTTTGCGGCTGGCGTGCCGGCTGAGGCTAATCAGGTCACTAATCTTAGTCAGACTAGGGGAAATCAAAACGGCATCGGCTGAAGCTTGGGCCACCTTGGTTCCGGCTCCGATGGCCACACTGAGGTTGGCCTGGGCTAGGGCTGGGGCATCATTGATACCATCTCCAATCATCATGACAGGGCCCTTGGCCTGGTATTCCTTGACCAGCTTGATCTTATCTTGAGGTGAAACCTGGGACTTAACCTCGGTGATGCTCAGTTGCTGGGCTACCCGGTTAGCCGTGGTCTGGTTGTCACCGGTCACCAAGACGGGGATGATGTGGTCGCGCTTGAGGCTGTCAATGAAGGCTTGGGCTGAATCCTTGATGGTGTCTCCCTGGGCAATGGCGGCCAGCACCTGGCGACCATCAGTTAGGTAAGAAACCGTGGCATCACTCTTGAGAGGTTGATAATCAATGTGGTGTTCGTCTAGGTACTTATTTGAAACCAGGGCGTAATCCTGGTCCTTAATTTCACCGGTAATCCCATAGCCTGGTAGGGCTTTAACGTTCTCGGCAGTAGCGGGTGTAACCTGTTGATCCTTAGCATAGTTCAAAATTGACTGGGCCAGGGGATGACTGGATTGTTGGTCCAGACCACTCATGATGGCCAGGACCTGGTTGCGGTCAAAGTCCTGGTAAGTCGTTAGGTCCTGGACGCTGAAGTTACCATTGGTTAAGGTACCGGTTTTATCCATCAGGGCGTACTTAATGGTCTTGCTGCTAGATAGGACCGCCTGGTTATTCTTAATTAAAATACCATCCTTGGCCGCAATGGCCTTAGTCCGCTGGATAACCATTGGTACGGCCAGCCCCAGGGCGTGGGGGCAGGCAATCACCAGGGTGGTAACGGCAATGTTAATGGCATAAGAAAAACCGTTGATTGGTGTCCAGATAATCAAGGCGCCAATGGCAAAGACCAGGGCCACCCAGAACAGCCAGGAAGCCACCCGGCTGGCCAGGGTTTCTACCACTGACTTACTAGTTTGTGATGCTAGTAGGGTAGCCTGCAGCTGGCCGACAAAGCTTTGGTTACCGACCTTGTTGAGCTTGACGAGGACGGTGCCGTCGCCGTTGATGCTACCACCAATGACTGGGTCACCGACTTTTTTACTAATTAACTTACTCTCACCGGTCATCAGGGACTCATCGACCTGGGTTTGACCGCTTTGAATTTCGCCATCGGCTGGGAAAGATTCACCGGCCTGGACTTGTACGACCATGCCGTTTTCCAACTGGCTGGCCGGCATGTCCATGAAGGTGTCGCCGTGTTTTACGTGGGCGGTATCCGGCATCAACTTCCGCAGTTCGGCGGTGGCATCACCGGCCCGCATGGTTGCAGACATTTCAATCAAGTGGCCCAGGAGCATGATGACCGTTAAGGTCGCAAACTCCCAGAAGTAGTCCATTACGTGGGCGCCGAGGAAGGCGTTGGCCAAGAGGGCGTAAATGGAATACCAGAAGGTTACCAGCAGACCCATGCTAATCAGGCTCATCATGGCTGGCTTGTGACTTTTCAGTTCGCTCACGGCCCCGTCAAAGAAGGGCTTGGTGCCAATTAAGTAGAGAGCAATCGACAAAACGGCGGTCACCCACTGGCTACCAGGGAAGGTGATTGTGAAAGGTAAAATCATGCCCATAAAGGGAGTGATGATGACGATAATGACCATCAGACTCAGGGACCACCAGAAGCGGCGGCGCATGTCACCCATATTCATGCCGGCCATACCAGCCATGCCATGCATCCCGTGCATGCCACCCATGTCGTGACCCATGTCCATGCCACTCATATCATGACCGCCATGCTGGTCCATATCCATCCCGCCCATGTCATGGTCACCGGAATGGTTCATGTCCATGTTGCTCATGTCATGACTGCCAGAATGAGAATGCTGCATGTTCATGCCATTCATGTCGTGGCTACCATGTTGTTCCATGTTCATGTTACCCATGTCATGGTCGTTTTTCTGGGTACCTTGCTGGTGCTGGCCCATGTCACCGTGGTCATGATTCATGTTCATGTTGCTCATGTCATGGTGACTGTCGTGGCCCATGTCCATGCCAGCCATGTGATTGTGATGATTAGCGGAAGCATCATGGTCCGAACTGTTTTTATGGTTCATGTCCATCTGCCCGTGATGGTCAGCATCCTGGTGCTGGGCCATTTGGTCACTGCTAAGGTCGTGGACGTCTTGGGACTTTTGGTCATCCATCCCCGGCATCTGATCTATATCTTTTTTGGTCATTACTGTGCCTTTCCTTGCGTTAAAATTGAATTTTCCTATAAACTGGTATGGTTGATAAGTTTGGGGGTGAAAACCCGGTTAAAAACTGAACAGCCAAACCACTAACCCATCTCTCAAAATTGATATATGGACAAGTGGTACACCAGTCCTAACAACAAGACCTAGTTTACAACGGTGACCCTTAAAACACAAATTGGTTGAAATGGTATGATAGGAACATGGAAAATTGGTTAACAAAGCGGGTTAATTTAACGCCAGCGCGCCCGGCGGTCACTTTTGAAGACCAGGTTCTGACCTTTGCGGAGGTGGCTAAAAAGGCTAATGACTTGGCGGCTAAAGTCAGTCCTCTCAGTGACCAGCCGCGGATTGGCCTAGTTATTAAAAATGATTTAGCCAGTTACCTGACCATTCTAGCTGTTTTACAAACTGGGAAAACCATTGTTTTTTTCAACCGTCGCTTGGCAGCGCCTGAAATTGACCAGCAAATCCAAGATGCCAATCTTGACCTGGTGATTACTGATGATGACTACTCGGTTGACTTAGCTGTTAGACAACAACTAACCTTAGAGGAATTAAGGACCAATCCTGCCAACCCGGACTTTGCCCCCGTTAAAAATTATGAACCAGAAGCCATTGCCAGCGTGATGTACACCTCTGGTACTACTGGTAAGCCCAAGGGCGTCTTGCAGAGCTTTGCCAACCATTTTTATTCAGCGATGGGGAGCGCCTTAAACCTGGGTCTCCAGGCCGATGATGCCTGGCTAACCGTGGTGCCGCTCTTTCATATTTCTGGTTTTTCAATTATGATGCGGCAACTGCTCTATGGCATGCGGCTGGATTTGATGGCCAAGTTTGATGCCCACGCAGTCAACCAACGCCTCCTAACAAAGCCGGTAAGCCATATTTCCGTGGTGCCGGTCATGCTTCAGGAAATGTTGGCTGATTTAAAACCAGGCCAGGTCTACCAGGATAAGTTCCGGGTCCTCTTGTTAGGGGGCGGTCCCAGTAGCAAGGCCATGCTCCAGGCGGCCCAAGACCACCAAATTCCAGTGGTGCAGTCTTATGGGATGACCGAAACCGCTTCCCAGGTAGTCGCCTTAGATCCACAAATGGCGCTGGCTAAGCTGGGTTCGGTTGGTAAGCCCCTCTTCCCGGTCAGTCTAAAATTAGTTGATGACCAGGGCCAACCCAGCCAGGTCGGCCAGGTTTGGCTACAGACTCCGACCCTAAGCCCCGGTTATTTGAACCAAGCTAAGCGCGCAACCGGGCCAGATGCCTGGTTTGACACTGGTGATTATGGTCACCTAGATGAAGATGGCTTCCTATATATAGCCGGTCGGCGCGGGGACATGATCAGTTCCGGTGGCGAAAATGTCTTTCCCCAGGAAGTGGAAGAGGTCCTCGGTCACTTCCCCGGACTTAATCAAGTCGTGGTGGTTGGACAACCGGATGCTAAGTGGGGGATGGTGCCGGTTGCTATCTTAGACCGGGATATTGATATCAAGGACTTGCGGGCCTATGGGCGGACGCACTTAGCCCACTACAAGGCGCCCCAGCGTTTTTATTGGACTGATCACTGGCCCCGGACGGCTAGTGGCAAGATTAAGCGGCAGGCCCTCCAGGACCAGCTCAACCAGTTAAAGGAACTCAAATAATGGTACGTTCTCCTAAAAACACCAACGTGGCCGGTCTCTTTGACCACATTGCCCCTGAATATGACAAGATGAATAACATTATCAGCCTGGGCAATCACCAGCACTGGCGCCGGCAGGTCATGGCTCAGATTCAATTACCGGCTGCCGGTCATTTTCTGGATGTTGCAACCGGCACAGCTGACTGGGCCCTGGCTTTGGCTCAGGCCAGCGACGCCAATAGTCGGGTAGTCGGCTTAGACTTTAGTGCCCAGATGCTGGCTGTCGGTCAAAAAAAGGTGGCGGCCAGTCCAGTGGCGGCCAAAATCCAGCTGGTTCAGGGGGATGCCATGCACCTACCCTTTGAGGACCAAAGTTTTGACCTGGTGACGATTGGCTTTGGCCTGCGCAACCTGCCCGACCCTAAACAAGGTCTAATGGAAATGTACCGGGTCTTAAAGCCGGGTGGTCAGTTAATGATTTTGGAAACCTCCCAGCCCACTAATCCAATTATTAAACCCTTTTGGCGCCTCTACGTAGGTAAATTGATGCCGTGGTTTGGTCAGGTCTTTGCCCATGGTAAGGGTTCAGCCTACCAGTACCTGGATGAAACCACCGAGCACTTTATGGACTACCAGGCCCTTTCCCAGCTTTTGGCAAATCTGGGATATCAGGATGTAACGGTTAAGCGCTTTAGTTTTGGGGCCGCGGCGGCCCACTTTGCCCGCAAACCAGATTGAATTTAGGAGGCCTGCTTATGCAGCCTAGCGAAGCAACGGTATTAAAACATGTTAAAAACCAGGCACCCCAGTGGGCCGCCCTTTTAATTGCGACCGTGGTGGTTGGCGCGGTGGTCGGTTTGAGTTCCGCCCTCCTGTCCGAATTTTTGGGCGTGGTGGAACGCTTCTTCCTGCACTTTCACGAAAGTTTACACCAGCCTGTTGCGAGTTCGGTGCCATCGTTGCGCCGTCTGGGTGCCGTCTTTTTAGGGGGCTTAATTGCGGCTGCTGTCTGGTGGTGGCAGCGGAACCGGCTGCGGCCCTTTGTGGGCATTAAGGGCGCCTTGCAGGGGAAAACCATGCCAGTTGGCAGCACGGTGGTCAATGTTTTGACCCAGATTTTCTATGTTGGGACCGGCGGTTCGGTTGGACGGGAATTAGCGCCCCGGCAGGCCGGAGTAATGCTGGCCCAACGCTGGGAAATGCTCAGTCAAAAAATCGGCCTGGCCGAACTCAGTGATACCGACCGTAAGTTGATTTTAGCTTCGGCGGCCGGCGCTGGTTTTGCTGGGGTTTATATTGCCCCCTTTACCGGCATGCTCTTTGCCGTTGAAATGTTATTGAAAAAAATTACGGTAAAAACTGTTTCGATTAGTCTGGTAATGTCGGTAGTAGCCATGGCGGTCGGTGCCCTGGCCAAGGGTTATGGTCCTTACTATTCTCTAGCGGACATGCACTTTTCCCACGCGACTTGGATCCTAGTGATTTTGCTAGGACCGCTGGCCGGACTCCTCGGCGGTCTGGGCCGCCGGGCCTTCGCCTGGGCTGAAGCGTACCAAACCCAGGGTCGGGGAATTTTTTGGCAGTTGCCCCTAGCGGCCGGTCTGACCAGCTTGATTGCCATGGCCTTTCCAGCCATCATGGGTAACGGTCGGGGGATTGTGCAACTCGCCATCGACAGTCATCCGGCCGTGGTTGGTATCTTACTAGTTGGTGGACTGGCTAAGCTGGTCATGACGGTCGGGACGATTCGGGCCGGCGCAGCCGGCGGGACCTTGACTCCGGCCATTGCCCTGGGGGCAGTCGTGGGTGTGGCAGCGCTTACCCTGGTCCACCCTTGGTTTATGGCCGTGCCTTTTGGACAGGCGGCCATCTTGGGTGGGGCCTGTTTCCTAGCGGCTTCTCAACAGGCACCGCTGATGGCCATGTTGATGATGTTTGAAATTACCCACCTGGACTATTCCGCCATGATGCCCCTTAGCCTGGGCGTTGCTCTGGCTACACTGGCTTCCCAGCTAGTAGTTGCGCCACAAGAACGGTTACGCTGGTGGGGTTAAATTCGCAAACAGCGGACTAGTATTCAATTGTCTTTACGATTTTTAGTGGGCGGCTACTCGCTAAAATTACAAGTTAAATTCATCATTTGAGCCTAATTTACAGCCTAATTACACCAAGATTAAACCTTGATGTAATTAGGCTTTTTTAATTGAACTTTCAGACTCCTCAGTAAATAATAAGGTCAAGCGTCAGCTTGGCATAATTGACATGTTGGCCTGACGAGAGGAGGTAGACAAGAGTGAAAACAGATATCAAGAATTCGGTTGTACCCAAGGCGGTCTGCCCGACGGTCCTAGCTGCTTTGTTTGGGCTGTCTTTGATGACATCCACGCCAGTAAAGGCCGACGATACCAAGGATTTACAGCCCTTTAATGCGGATACTTCAGCCAGTTCATCGGCTGCTTTGCAGCCCTTTACAGCTGATAGTGGCGTGAATACCAGTGTGACCGTTACCAATGCGCAACTGGCAAGGGCTCGTGCTGCTAGTTCCAGTAAAGCGACGGTACCAGCCCAGGGCCCTGCTGTGACCCAATCAGTGCGGCCTGACACCTCAGCTAATTCAACGCAACCAGCTGCTACGGCAGCTCAACCAGTCCAGTCGCTAGCCCAAAGTGGTTTAACTAGTGGCCCCTTGCCCAGTGTGTTAACTGGTCTGGATAGCTTTAATAATCAGGCTGAAGATAGGCTAAATCAGTTTGCTGCCGCCACCCAGGGACAGGGTAAGGGCACAATTAATCCTGCTTCAGTAAACACAGATGGTTTGGTTCACTCGCAAATTGGCAGTCAGGGTGCCAAGGTTGATCAATTTTATAATCCAGTAACCAAGTCACTGAGCCTGGTTTTGAATGGCCGGCTAGTAACGATTAATAATGGCGATTATGCCGTTGTTGTGGGAACCGATGGTAAGCGTTACCGGGTCTTTAATCCTGGTAGTGGTAATGCGGCCGTTCAAGAGATTCCTGCGCCTGACGATCAGCCAACCAGTGGTGGGTATGATTCAGTGGCTAAGACCAATCAGGGTGTGGCTATATTAAGCCTTATTCGGATGCACCCTTCGAGAACTTCTTGACGGATGCCAGTAATTTCTTTGGTGATCAAAAAGTTACCAATAACCAGTCAAATGGGGTAGTTGCCAATCCAAGGCACTTTTCTAATAACCTGGAGGCGGCTAACAGTCTGCGACTGACCCGTCCCATCGATAAGATGGTTTTGGGCGCGGCCCAGCTGATGGGGGATGTAAAGCAGCCAGCTAATACAAAGGGGCAAGACTCAGTTAAGCCAGCCACCTATGCCATTACCGATTTAGGTAACAACAGTAAAAACTTAGTTAGTGGCCAGTTTAATAATCCAAATTTGGTGCACACCAACTTGGTCAATCAGGGTGTTCCGATGGAACAGTACTTTGACCCCAGTACCAAGGCGCTAAGTTTGGTCATGAACGGCCGGGCCGTGACGATTAGTGACGGCGATTACACGGTTGTGGATGGATCAAACGGCATCAAGTACATGGTCTTTAATCCAGGAACTGGCAGTGCGCTCTTACAAGATGCCAGCTTCGCAGAGCAAAAGGCCGCCGCTGACCAAACTGAAATTAGTGTTGCGAATAACTTCCTACCTAGTATCGGTGTTTCGGCAATTTTGACGGTTGATAGCGTGCTACAGGCAATTAGTAATGTCACCATTGGTGCCATTGACGCTGCTTGGACGGCACTGAACGTGGTAGGCTTTGGCATTGGAACTTTCTTTAGTGGCCTGGGCGATACTTTCTGGATTGGTGTGCCAATTCAATCTGCGGTTATGGCTTCTTTTGCGGCTCAAGTTGCCTTCCGTGAGGCATGGCGTTTGGCTGACAATGCCCGTCGTGCTGCGCTTTATAGTTTGATTGGTGGCATTGTAGGGCCTTCATATGTGGCGCAGGTAGCCAATAACTACAACACCAACCGGATTGCTAATGGTACTAAACAGGACAATGACGCAGCTCTTGCAGCTACGCGCCAACCAACCCCCCAGATTTCGAGCCTTGGCAGCTCGGCACAGCCTTACGGCGCTGGTGGGGCTAACGACCCTGCAAAAAACACTAGCCTGAAGCCTACGACTCTGGCTAACGGTAATACGCCGATTAACCAGTACTTTGACCCTCAGAGCAAGGCTTTGACGCTGACCCTAAACGGGCAACAGGTCACGATTCCAAATGGAAGTGTCATCACTGTTGCGGGCCCTAATGGTCAGCAGTATCAAATTGGCAATCCGGGAACTGGTAATGCGATGTTAAACACTGGTAAGCCAGGAACGCAGCCAGGTTCGACGCCAACATCCACTAATCCTCAATCGAATAATGGCCAAGGGAACAATCCGATGACTAGTGAATCTAGTTCAGGAAATAGTCAGCCAAACGGTGGTATTGCGAACCCAACTAGTAATGGTGCTGAGCCAAGTGGTAATGGAGCCAGTGGTCAGCCCAATACACCAGCTGGCAACCCCACTACACCTAGTGGTAATGCAGGAAGTCCTAGTGGACAGCCTGGATCTCCGGCCGGCAGCCTAGGGAACCCTGGCAGTTCGAACACGTCAAATGGAACTCCAGGTAATCCTAACGGTCAACCCGGCGCACCAAGTGGCACTCCCGGAGTGCCAAACGGAAATCCTGGCACATCAGCCGGGAATGGCCCACAGCCTAACGGTAGCGGGTCAAATAGTAACAATCCAGCTGGACCTAGTGCCGGCATGCCATCTGGGAATGGCCAGGGCAGTAGCCAGTCAAACGGTAGTGCGACAACACCGAATGGCAGCAATGCCCAGCCTGGTGGTACGGGATTAAATGGTAATCCGGCTGGACCTGGTGCAAGCGGTAATGCCGGTAGCCCATCTGGAAACGGACAAAGCAGCAATCCGGCTGGCGGACCTGGTTCTGGAAATGAGCCCAATGGTGGCAATCCAACCCCAACTGGTAGCGAATCAACTGGTCAACCTGGAATGTCTGGTAGTAACCTGGGCACCCCAAGTGGCCAACCAGTGGCACCAAACGGTAATGCGGGAGCTCCCGGAGGAAATCCCGGCAACCCTGCTGGCCGACCCGGTAATCCTGGAACACCAAGTGGCCAACCAGTGGCACCAAATGGTAACCCAGGTACTGCTGGTAGTCCTAGCACTCCAAGTGGTAATCCTGGAACGTCAAGTGGCCAACCGGTGACACCAAACGGTAACGCGGGAACGCCTGGAGGAAATCCCGGTAACCCTGCTAGCCAACCCGGAAACTCAGGAACACCCGGTGGACAGCCAAGCACTCCAGGTGGTAATCCGGGAACGCCATCAATTCCTGGTGGTACATCCGGCACCCCTGGCGGCAATCCTGGAACACCAAGTGGCCAACCAGTGACACCAAATGGCAACCCAGGTAACGCTGGTACTCCTGGTAACCCTAGTGGTCAGCCAAGCGCGCCGGATGGTAATTCGGTTACACCATCAACCCCAGGCGGTGTACCAGAAACTCCTAATGGTCAACCGGGTGCACCGAGTGGTACCCCTGGAACGCCAGGCGGAAATCCAAGCATCCCAAGTGGTAACCCCGCAGTACCAGGCAGTCAACCTAGCACGCCGGGCGGAATCCCCGGCACCCCTGCTGGCCAACCAGGACTCCCAGCCAGCAACCCAGGAACACCTGGTGGACAACCAAACACCCCAGCCGGCAACCCAGGACTACCAGGCGGAAATCCAAGCGTCCCAAGTGGCAACCCCGTAATACCGGGTAGTAACCCTGGCACGCCGGGCGGAAACCCCGGAGTTCCCGCTGGCCAACCAGGAATTCCAGGCGGAAACTCAGGAACACCAGGCGGACTACCTGGCACCACAAGTGGCCAACCAGGACTACCAGGAGGCATCCCCGGTACCCCAGGTGGAACCCCTGGAATACCCGCAGTACCAGGCGGCGTAACCCCTGGCGTACCAACCATTCCAGGCGCCCCAGTTGTGCCAGGCACTCCCGGCATTCCAGCCGTACCTGGCGGTGTCCCTGGAATCCCAGCTGTACCAAATATCCCGGCTGTACCAGGTGCACCGGTTGTGCCGGTTATTCCGGGTGTTCCAACGGTACCTGGCCTGCCTAATATTCCAAGCGCTAATTGGATTCCAATGCAACCATTGGTACCAATGGTGCCTGGCGCACCAGCTCTTCCCGGTGTGCCAACAGTTCCAGGAATCCCTGCGGTTCCAGGTATCCCGGCCATTCCAGGACTACCGATTACAATTCCAGCAACGGTTAACAAGCTTGCGGGTCAGGCAACTGGAACGGTCCTGATTGACGGCGCCTTAATTGCTTCCTATCTGGCTGGTGATACCCTGGCTAATGCCGCTAGTGAGGCTGTTTGGCTGCCGTTAAATGCGGCGGTCGATGGGGCTACTTTAGCTTCAGGAATTGGCGCTGCTGTCTTTGGTAACTTTGACTGGAGTCTGGGCTACATTGCTGAGCCAACTTTGGGACCTCTGACCATCGCTGGTATGATTGCTGGTTCGGCACTTTATGACGCTGAAAACGTAGTTGATGACGCCCGACGCTTGGCTGAAAAGACCGCTTTGATTAGCGCTTTAACGGTCACAAACACGGCCCGTCTAATTCAAATGTATGATACCGTTGTTAATGCAGCGAATACAGGCAACGCAGTCGTATCTATGTTAGTTTAATAAATAGGGTTCATTATTCTCTTAGATGACACCCTTAAAAGATCACTCCTACTATTAATGGTGGGAGTGGTTTTTTATTGAATTTCATTAGCGTGGTCCGAAAGCAGTTGGTTTGTACACAACTGAATTAGCATTGCCGAACTTTTACACGCTTATCCACGACTTAGTTCGGAGCCCGGTTATTAAAACCGGGCTTTTTAATTTAGAATCGGCAAAAAGTTCAAAATACTTGAACGTAAAGCCCTTTATTTGAAAAATATGTAGGTTAAATCGTTGTATATTTCACCAAAGTTGTGTGATAATAAGGTAAGTGCTTTAGGGTAAAGCACAAAAGAATTTAGGAGGAAATTATGGGGGCAATCAAAGCTGTTTCTAAAACAGCGCTTGTAGCCTTGCTAGGTTTCGGCCTGTTTGCATCTGTGCAAGCTAGTGCCGATTCTGGCGATTTGCAGCCCTTCACTGCGGATTCGACTTCGAATCCTTTGCAGGAAATCAAGCCTTTCTCGGCTGATACTGCCGGTGATAACACTGCATACGCTACGCCTGATACTACCGCCCAGTCTTCAGCAACAACTACTGCTGCTAAGACTAACCAAGGTAGTGGTTATACCAAGCCCGATTCAGATGTTCCATATGAGAATATCTTGACTAGTGCAAGTAACTTCTTTGGTGATCCAAAGGTTACGAACAACCAGTCAAACGGCGTGGTAACTAACCCCAAGTCATACAGCAACGATGTTGACGCCGCGAACGACTTACGTCAAGTTCAACCCGTCGACACTGCTACGTTGGCCGTAGGTAACTTGCTTGGTGATGTCAAGAATCTTGACAGCAACAACAAGCAAACCACTGTTAACAAGGCACCGTTTGCTGTCACTGGATTAGGTGCTAACAGTAAAGACTTAAGCGCAAGTCAATTTAACACTGCTGGCTTGACCCATACACAATTGAGTAACAATGGTGGAACTGCTGTTGATCAGTACTATGATCCAGCAACGAAGGCATTGAGCTTAGTTATGAATGGTAAGGTTGTTACCATTAGTAACGGTGACTACACTGTAGTTAGCGGTTCTGATGGTAAGCAGTACAAGGTGTTCAATCCAGGTACTGGTAGTGCACTAGTACAGGATGAGAGCTTTGCGGAAAAGAAGGCCGCTGCTTCTGAAGCAGAGACCATGGTCGCAAACAACATCTTGCCTAAGGCTGCCGTTACTGGCATCCTGCTCTTGGATAGTGCTATCCAAGTTGTTTCAAACATCGCAATTGGAGTTATCGATGCAGTCTGGACTGCTATCAACTCAGTTGCCTTTGCAATCGCAAGTATTGCAACGGGAACTTGGTTCGGTGCATTGGGAGGAATCCCAGCCCAGGCAATCATCGGAATTTCATTTGCCGCTCAGGTAGCATTCCGTGAAGCATGGCGTGCGGCTGATGAAGCCCGTCGTGCAGCACTGTATGCCCTGATTCCAGCCCTGATTGGTCCAGCATATACTGCCCAGCTTATTAACAACTACAACACTAACCGTGTTGCAAATGGTACTAAGCAGGACAACGAAGCTGCTACTGCAGCAAATGCTTCAACCAAGGCAATCACTGAGCCAAACACTGTTAACAAGGAAGCTGAGAAGGCTTCAGCTGCAACTATCGCAGATGCAACCTTTATCACTTCTTACCTCGTTGGTGACACCATCGCTAATACTATTGGCGAAGTTGCTAACGTAACTACTAACGTTGCTTTGGCCGGTGCAACCGGTGTTGTTGGTGCCGTGACCGCAGGTCTTGGTGCTATCCCTATCGCCGGTGCTGTTGCTCAGGCAATTGGTGCACCTATCGCTATCGCTGGTGACATCGCTGGTTCTGTACTCTATGATGCACAGAACGTTGTTGGTGACACTCGCCGCGCTATCGAAAAGGCATACCTCATCGGTTCACTTTGGGCTACTAACACTGGCCGCGTTGCTGATATGTATCACGACGTAATCGATGCAGCTAACAACGGTCAAGCTACTGTTTACAAGTTGGCTTAATTCCTTAAGTTAATTTACGGCGCTAGTTAACCTAGTTAGTTAGAACCGCTCCTACCTTTCGGTGGGGGCGGTTTTTTGTGTTAAAATATAACCACTCTGGGGATGTGCAGGCGATACCCAAACCAAGATTGCCGTTGATGGAAAGGTGTTTTTATGCGCATTAATGTTTTGCAACATACCCCAAACGAAGGTCCGGGAGCCATTCAAACCTGGGCCGATCAACGCGGTCACGAGGTCTTCATTTACCATCCCTACCAGTTCGGTAAGCTGCCCAGTGCTGATGAAACTGATTTCTTGGTGGTCTTAGGTGGACCCATGGGTCCCAACGATGACCTTCCCTGGATTAAGGCTGAGCGCGACCTGATTAAAACCCTCTTAGACCAGGGTAAATCAATCTATGGGGCCTGCTTTGGCGCCCAGCAAATTGCTAAAACCCTGGGTGCGAAGATTGGCAAGGCCCCAGTCAAGGAAGTTGGCTGGGCCCCGGTTTACCGTGAAACTGATGCCATTCCGGGCCTGCCTGAAAAGGCCCTGGCCCTCCACTGGCATGAAGAGACCTTTGACCTGCCGGCTGGCAGTCAGCTTCTCTTTAGCAGCGACTTGTTGAAGAACCAGGGCTTTGTGATTGGTCATCAGGCAATTGGCCTGCAGTTCCACTTGGAACCCCAGGCAACCAACCTGCGGGAAATGGTGGTTAATGATGGCCAGTACGCCCTCGACCACAATGACCTCCACCAGGGCCCAGCTGACATTCTGGATCAACCGGTCCCAGCTGAGAACCCGGCAATCATGTTCACCCTCTTAGATTATTTAGCCCAGTAAAAAAGACCACCGTTCGGTGGTCTTTTCTTATTGATTTAAGATGGCTTGAATCTGTTTGAGTTCGCTCAGTTTCCAGTCGACATAGGGCTGGTTTTCAGGGCTGGTTTCGGTGACCTTAACAATTGGAATGTTGTTTTTCTTAGCTAGGTCGACAATGTTTGTCACCGTGCTACTGGTGGTCTGGGTGTTATCAACCAGGAAGGCCATTTGATGGTTCTCAATGTCAGACCGGAGACTGGCCAGGACAGCTGGTGAAGGATCATTGCCTTCTTCAACCGCTTCGGCAAAATCCTCGTTGGTAATCTGGACACCGAGGGCGTTTAACATGTATTCAAAGACTGGTTCAGTTTCAGTGACTTTCAGGTCGCTAGTCTTAGGCTTGAGCTCGGCTACCAGGTTGGTAACTGGCTTGAGCGACTGAACGTAACTGTCCGCGTTCTTCTGGTAATCGCTGCGATGCTTAGGGTCTTTTTTACTGAGGACGTCGGCCAGGTAGTGGGCCGTTTTGGCCATGTTCTCGGGGTCGTTCCAGAGATGAGGGTTGGCACCGTCTTTTAGACCCAAGACATCGGAACCGACCTGGACGAGTTGCACCTTGGTGTTGGCCTTAGCCAACTTGTTTAGCCAGGCATCATAACCCAGGCCGTTAGCCACCACCACTTGGGCCTGGCTGACTTCGTGGGCGACTGCGCTGGTTGGTTCGTAGTCCTCTGGGGAAACGTTTTGCTCGGTGATGACGGCTGAAACGTCGGCGTGGTCGCCGGCCACGGCCTTAGCCACCTGGGCGTAAACGCTGGTGGAAGTGACGATTTTGATTTTGTCACTTTGATTAGGCTGGTTCTGGGGCTTAAATACCGCCCAGCCGACGGTACCGATTACAATGAGGGCGAGGATGCTGATTAACCAGATTGTGCGTTTCATAAGGAATCCTTTCCAAGATCTTGGTTTAACTGCTTGAGAAACTGAGTAATGGTTTGCTGCTGGTCGGGGTCAAAGTTAGCCAGGGTATTTTGAATTTGGTTCACCATTTGCTGGTGAGCGTCCTGGTGGGCCAGCGCCAACTCCTGCCCACTGGGTGTCAGCTGATAAACAACCCGCCGGCGATCATCAGCCGCCGGGTGCCCGGTAATAAATTTGGCCTGCATCAGCAGTTTAATCGCCTTGGTGATGGCCGGTTTGCTGAGGTGCATGTGGGCTGCCAGTTCACCGTTGCTGAGTGGATGGCCATCCAAAAGCATTAAGATATGGGCCTGGGTTGCGTTGGTATCAGCACGCCGGTCCTGGTTAATGACTTCGGCCTGCTGGGCAAAGTGCTGGACTAAGACATTTAGGTCAGCTAAAATTTCTTGACTGGTATGCATGTGGCCCCCTAACTAGTTAACCAGTTAACTATATCGGAAAAAGAAGGTCCTGTCAACGGACCAAACCTTAATCAACGTAGCGCCAGCGTTTGTCAAAGAGGACCCGGGCGACTAGGAGACCAAGGGGCAGCATCAGGATAATTAAGCCCGCTTGGGCTAACCAGTAGGCACCGGTGCCGACCTGGTTAAAGCCAAGATTGTAAATGCCCCGGTAAATATAGAGACCGGGAATCATGATGACAATGGCCGGCACGGTTAGGGCAATCCGGGGAAAGCCGGTGTAGTGGTTTACCGCCGAAGCTAGGATGCCAGCGATTAGGGCACCAATCAGGGCGGCGGCTGCACCCGGAACCTGGCCGAGGTTAATTAGCTCCAACCGGCAGGTATTGGCAATTGCGCCAACAAAACCAGCGGTGATGGCCATCTTTTGAGGGCTGTTAAACATGACCGAAAAGCCATAGACCCCGGCAAAGCTGGCCAGGAGACGGATGATAATGAGGGGGAGGAGGCCAAGCCCCTGGGGTGAGAAATTAGCCGGGTGCAAGCCAGTGAGACTAGCCACTAGCCAACCAACTGAAGTAGCCGATAGGGTAATCAGCAGGGCGTAGGTCAGCCGTTCCAACCCAGAGCGCATGTCTAACTTGGCAATGTCTAGCATGCTGGTAATGAAAGGAAAACCAGGAATAACAAAGAGCATGGCCCCGATGTAACCAGCACTGTGACGGGGATTAATTTGCCAGCCCATGCGGAGGGCGGTAAAAATCAAAAAGTAGGTCAAGCAAGCAGCGGCCACGCCCAGGCCGGTATTAATCACGGTCGTCAGGTGGTGGTCAATCAGCCGGCGTCGGACGTAGTTGCCGACACTAGCTCCGCCAAAACAACCCAACATTTCCAACCAGCTACCACCCAGCAAGAAGATAAAGCCAGCGCAGGCCAGGCCAGCCGCTAGACTAACTGACCAGGCGGGGTAGTGGTGACTGGCTGCTTGGAGTTGATCCAAGTCGCGGTGAATTTGGTGGAGGGATTCTTGTGCAGTTTCTTGATTGAAGTGGGCGACGAAGTTTTCCACGTCATCCAACTGGGCAGTATTAACGCCGGTGTTGGCCAGGGCGATGGTTTGGCTGTCACTTTCGGGCCCGTCAAAACCAGTTAAGGTGATGGTCGTTAGGCCAATGTCAGCCGTCACGGCCAGTCCGAGCACCTGGGCCACCGTATTCATGCTGTCACGGACCTGCCAGGCCCCGGTGCCACCGGCTAAGAGTTGGCGCCCGATTCGAGCTACTAGGGCAGTCCGAGCCTTCAAACTGGCCTGGCTAGCGGGTCCTTCTTCGTCTTGAAGGTACTGCTGCCAGGGAGCGTTCATGTGGTGGTGCTGGGATAAGTTGTTAGATAAAAAATTAGGGTTAGACGGCATGGGCCGGCCTTCTTTCTAAAGAGACGGGTAGGATTGCTTGTCTCTTAGATTAGTAGATTCTCTTTAAAAAAACCATCCTACTATAATATAATAGGATGGTTTGGTAAGTCGGTGTTTGCGCACTAGCCGGGACGCTGGAAAGCCTCTTCGGTGTTACCAACTAGGAGTTCGTCACAGATATTCATAAACAGGCCGTGTTCCACGACCCCGGTTAGGCCCTTTAGGCGGCGGGTTAGCTCGCCCAAATCTTCAACCTTGCTGATATCGATATCAATGATAAAGTTATTGGAATCCGTTAGCAGGCGCTGAGAAAAGTTAGCCATCCGGTAACTAGGCTTTAGGCCATGGCGGTCCAGGTAGTTATAAACGTGCTGGGAACCAAAGCGGATGACTTCGACCGGCAGCTTAACGGCCCCCAACTTGCGGTGCTGCTTACTGCTGTCAACCACCCAGATATTGTGCTTGGAGTTGGTTGCGACCACCTTTTCAAAGAGCAGGGCCGCGCCGCCGCCCTTGATGCCGTTGAGGTTGCCATCAACCTCATCGGCACCATCGACGGTGATATCGACCTGGTCGACATCGTCGATGTCCACGACGCGTAAGCCCAGGGTCAGGCCCAGGTTTTGGGTTTGGTGGGAAGTCGCCACACAGGTGATTTCCATGCCGGTCTTATGGACTTTTTTAGCCAGGAGTTCGATGAAAACCGAGGCAGTTGACCCAGACCCCAAGCCAACAATGGCGTGGTCGGGGATGCGCTCTAAGGCCATCCGGGCTGCTTTAAATTTATCGTTATCCACAAGGCGCTCCTTTGGTATGGTGAATATAATCTTTCGCTTAATATTATAGCAAATATAACCGTTTCCGGAATGGGACTTCTCCTGGCCGGCGGGAATTGAGGATAGTAGAAATGGTAGAAAAAATAGTTGTTGTCGGTTCCACTAACATTGATCGGGTGACCCGGGTGCCGCGCTTTGCCCGTCCCGGGGAAACCCTGCCGATTGGCGAGCCGATGGTCAGCGTCATGGGTGGCAAGGGCTTAAACCAGGCCGTTGCCTCGGCCCGCAGTGGTGTTCGGACCATCATGGTCACCAAGGTCGGGGCTGGCTTTGACCTTGGTCGAAACATGTCGGTTTCCAACCTGCAAACCGATCACGTGATTTCCTCTAACACCGCTGAAACTGGTCAGGCCTACATTCAGGTATCCGCGGAGACCGGTGAAAACATGATTTATATTTACGGTGGGGCGAACCAGGAGCTCGGTTCTACGGACGTGGTCCAACATGCCGATGCCATTAAGACTGCCGATGTCGTTATGGCCCAGTTGGAAATTCCACTTACTGCGGTCCTGGCTGCCTTTGAAATTGCCCACCAGGCCGGCGTCACTACTATCTTAAATCCGGCCCCAGCACCCCACGATGATCAGCTACCTGATGAGCTCTTGGCCCTGACTGACATCTTGGTTCCCAACCGGCCTGAGAGTCACCTGCTGACTGGGATTGAAGTCAGTGACTTGGACAGCTTAACCCAAAGTGCGGACTACTTCTTTCGTAAGGGCGTTAAGGCGGTGGTGATTACCTTGGGTTCCCAGGGCGCCTTTTACATGCAGGCCGGTGGTCAACCGGTTGAACTGCCCGCCTTTAAGGTGGCGGCCGTTGATACCACGGCGGCCGGCGACACCTTTATTGGTGGCATGGCCAGTTACTGGGACGGCAATTTTAAAAACTTGGAACCTGCCATCCGCTACGGAATGGCGGCCTCGGCGATTAGCGTGACCCGGCCTGGTGCCCAGCCAAGCATTCCTACGCAAAAAGAGGTGCAGGCCTTTTTGGCCAACCAACAGGCATAAGGAGGCAAGATGGATATTAAGGCAGTTCAGTTGAAGCGGCGGGACTACTGGGTTAACGTCCGGGCTGACCAGGACCCGGCCCCCGAATGGGATTTCCGGGTACCGGCCTTCACCTACGAAGATAACCTAGTCATTTCCTGGGACCAGGCCTATCCGGGTCCTTATCCGACCGATGTTTTGCCGGTCTTATACACAGCCGAAAATGTGCAGGACTTAGCAGACGACCATGGCCAGCTGCGCTTCCGCACGGTGGGCCTCGATCACAAGACAGTCTACCAGGTGATGATTGATACCAACCGGCCCTAGGATTGGCCTTTAAAAACCGTGTTAGTTAACCAGCCAAGGGGATTGCTGATGAAGAAATTTTTAACAGGCTATGTAATTCCAATCGCGTTTTGGCTAACGGTAATCTTCTTCTTTGTCCGGTACGTTTTTACCACGGCCCATATCTACGGTGATTCTATGCAACCCAACCTGCTTAACCAGCAGTGGGTTGGTGTCAGTCGGATTACCCAACTAAAACGGGGGGATGTCATTATTTTTGATGCCCGTGGTGAGGATGCCCACCTCCAACCAGGCGAAGACGACTATGTGAAGCGCATCATCGGCGTTCCAGGCGACACCGTGTCCTATCAGGACGGCCAGCTCTTTGTGGATGGCCGCTTGGTGAACCAGGATTACATTAGTCCGGCTGAACAGGGAGCGGGGACGGCGGCTAGTTTTGGCAACACCTGGTCGTTAGCCACTTTATCGGCCAACCAGGGCTGGCCGGCGACCGAACGGAACCAGACGGTGGTACCCGCCAATGCTTACTTTGTCCTGGGCGATCACCGTTCAATTTCCAATGACAGTCGCTACTTTGGCTTTGTGGACCGCAGCCATATTCTAGGTCAGATAATTGTGCCCTTCTGGTACAGTCAGCAGGTTCGCAATAACGTGAATTTTGAGAGCCAGGATTTCTTTAATTAAAAAAGCAGCGCTGATGCGCTGCTTTTTTAATTGGATTCTTCTTTGTTTTTCTTACTGCGCTGCCACCAGTGTTTTTTTTGTTCATCGGCCATTTCAATCCGTTGAACCCGGCTGGTAACCTTGTCGAGCTGTTGCAGGGTGGCCAGCTGTAAGTGCTGCTGCTGGTCAACTGAAGTTTGGGTCTTAGAAAGGTTCTCTTCGGCCTGGGCCAGGGAGCCTTTCAAGGTTTCGATGTGCTGCTTGCGGTCATCGAGCTGCTGATCCTTAAAGCCGATTTCGCTCTCTAGCATCTTGAGCTTCATCTTTAAAATCTCAATTTCGGCCTCGGACTCAGTATTGAGCTGTCCCAGGGCACTGTCTTTTTCGGGTTTGAGGGCAGTCAGATCTTCCTCGGTGTAGGTGCCGTTTAAATCAATGCCCTTGACCTTGGCCCGGTGGTAGAGGGTAGTCCGCTCGACCCCTAGGAATAAGCTTAGCTCAGTGACTGAGGCAAAGCTGTAGTAATCTTTCATGTTCTCCCGTTTAATTTTCACAGTGAGATCCTCCAGAATGTCGTATAGGGCCTATTATACCGATAATTAACCGAAATTGCGCTAGCTAAGCCTCTTAAGTCAAGGATTTTTTGTCTTTTTTAAAATTTTAGGCAATTTAATTGTTGAAATTTGCCGGTCAAATTTTCCTGCAGCTGGATGAATTATGATAAAATTAATATATCTTTAGAGAATGTTAAACATTTAAAAAAATCTTACTAGATAAGGGGGAGATGTTGGTTGGCAGTCGCTGCCAGGGATGCTAAGCGGGCAGCAAATCAATATCAAAGTACTATGGATTCTACAGAATTTCACCAAACAAGTCAGTCAACTTCCACGTCTAGTTCAATCGCTGACAGTATCAGCACCCAGATTGCCCATTCCGAGACCGGCAGCACCAGTGTTTCGGACTCAGCCCTGGTAGCCCTACAGCAAAGTCAGCAAAACAGCTACTCCGAGGCCTTTGAATCGACCCGTTTTTCAACTGGTCAAAGCACCGAGGACAGTCTGTCAGCGGGTAACAGCCAGGTTGATTCGGTTTCAGCGAACTACCGGGCTCACTCTGAACAAAGCTCGACCGTTGCCTTGAGTACCAGTACCAGTAGTGCTCAGAGCCAGTCCCAGGCTAGCAGCCAAGTACATTCTTTGGCCGATGAAGTTGCCAGCCGTTCAACGGCTGAGTACGACCGGCAGAGTGCTAGTCAATCCGAGATTGACAGTCAGTCGACTGCTGTTGTTACCAGCCAGAGTCAAAGCACCAGCCAGTCCGTGACCCAGTCCCAGGTTGGTAGCTTTGGGGAATCAGCCCAGGCCTCATTGACCAGCCTTTCCCAGAAAAATTCGCAGCTGTCTGAGCAAAGTAGCCAGAGCCAGTCAACCAGCTTGATTACTAGCACGGACCAGTCGAGTGCGGATTCAACTAATAGTTTGAGCAACTTGATTGACAGTCAGTTCGACTCCCTCAGTACCCGTTCCTCCCAGGACGGGTCCCGTGCCAGCCTACGGGCCTCTGATAGTGCCAGCCAGGCCAGCTTGAGCACCAGCACTAGCGATAGTTCGAGTCAGTCGACTTCCGAACAGGATGAGCTAGACGATGACCAGGATTACTACGATGGTGACGGTCCCCGTGACATTCACGAGCAAAACCGGACTGGTACGGCAGCCACGACTGCTCAACCGGAGAGCTACTGGGATGATGACCAGGTCGAAGCGGATCATCGACCAGCGGAAAGTGATAGCGCTGGGAATTCAGCAGCTGAAGTTCAGTCTACTTACCAGCCACCGCACCACCAGGTTGAGTCAGCCCTGAGTGAAGGTTTTGCAAATTTCACCATGTCAGCCGCGGCCTTCTTCAAGAAACACCAATATAATTAAAAAAAGCTGCCCGCGGGCAGCTTTTTTATTTACGGACTGGCAACTCAATACTAGCTTGGCCGAGAACTAGGCCTGGGGTTTGTAGGGCATGGCGTAATTGGTTAAGGAAGAAACCAGCCGGTAGGTCAACTGATTGCCGCAGGGCATAAACGGTCAGAGTGTAATCGTGGTCCTGGTTAGGTGGCATCGGACCTTCATAGCCTTGAATGTACTCGGTGCGGTCCTCGCTCACAAAGTGGGAGTACAGGCTATTGCTACCGGGGATGAAGTTTTGGTTGCGGCCGGTTTGGGCCAGGTTTTCCGGAATGGTGACGGTCGTGTCGTGCACTGGATAGTTGGCTGCTAACCAGTGAATCCAGACAAAGCCGGCCACTGGTACGGAATCAAAGTCAACCAGGGTCCAGGCCAGGTAGTGGGTGCCCGCCGGCAAGTCACTAACGGTAAAGGGGAAGGAGATGTTGGGATAGCCATCCGACATTTCCTCTGGTTGGGCGTGTTTAGTGTAACGGTCAGGTAGGAAACCTTCGTTTAAGTTGGTTGTGACTTGCATGGGCAGTCCTCCTTTACAGGATTGTTTTGCGGTCATTATAGCACAGGGGGCTCTTTACTGGTGGGTGTGGTATATTAAAGAGGAATTATTTCGTGGAAAGGACCTTGGTAAATGTTTGGGAATGTATTACTTAACTCTCTTTGGGTAGGCTTTTTGGCCGGTATGATTTCAGGTATGGTTAAGATTGGCTGGGAGGCCATGTTCCCACCTCGTAATAAGGCCCGCAATGCGGTTAACCCACCGCAACGGCTCCTGCAACAGATGGGCGTGCCTGCCAGTGTAACCCATGCCACGGTGACCGAGGCCGAGGACCAGGAGGTTCCTTACGTGGCCCTAATCATGCACTTTGGTTTCTCGGTGGCCTTTGCCATTCTCTTTGTTTTCCTGGCTAATTTCTGGGGCTGGGTAACCTATGGCCAGGGTTCTCTGTATGGAATCGTAATCTGGATTGCCTTTCACTGGATTATCCTGCCGGCCCTAGGCACGATTCCACCAGCCTGGAAGCAGCCATTATACGAAAACTTGTCTGAGTTCTTCGGCCACATTGTCTGGGCCTGGACGATTTACATTGTTGCCCTGGCCTTGCCAGTCAGTGGTGTGTATTTTTAAAATTTAGTCAGTAAAAAAGCTAGCTGATATATCAGCTAGCTTTTTCGTTGTATTTAATTAGCCTTGGAAAACCCAGTGGTCACCGTTACGGGCGAGCAGCTCATCCGCGGCCTTAGGTCCCATGGAACCAGAAGGGTAGGTTTCCAAAGGTGCCTTGTTCTCGGCATAAACCTTGGAAATAGCATCGGTAAACTTCCAAGCCGTGGCCACGCCGTGCCAGTCGGCAAAGTTTGAACCGTTGCCGTCCATGGCGTCGTGAATCATCCGCTCATAAGGGGCTGGAGTAGCAGCCTTTTCGGCGGCAGTTGGCTCCCAGTCCAAGTCGATCAGGTGGGTGCTGTAAGTGTCGGAGACGTCCTTGGCATTCAGGGTCATCTGAATCTTTTCGTCGGGTGAAACCACGATGGTCAGGACCGTTTCCTGAGGCTCTTGGGCAGCGCCCAATGGCAGGGTACCAGCCTTGAAGACTACGTCAACGCGGGTTGTCTTCTTGGCCATCCGCTTACCAGAACGGACATAGAACGGTACGCCTTCCCAACGTGGCATGTTGAACTGCAATTCACCGGCGATGTAGGTGTTGTTCTTGGAATCGGCCGGAACATCGGGCTCCTGGGTATAGGCCTTTTGGTCAGGGGACTGACCGGCACCGTACTGGCCGCGGACGAAGTAGCGGTTCACTTCAGCTTCATCATAAATCTTTAGTGAGCTAAAGGCCGCGTTCTTAGCATCCCGGATGTCCTGGTCCTTAAAGGATTTAGGCGTCTCCATGGCCAACCAGCCAACGATTTGCATGGCGTGGTTTTGAATCATGTCTAGCAGGGCACCGGCCGTATCGTAGTAACCGGCCCGTTCTTCAACGCCCAAGGTTTCAGCCAGGGTAACCTGGACATTCTTGATGAAATCCTTGTTCCAAGCCGCCGCTAGGACTGGGTTACCAAAGCGGATTGGCGCGATGTTTAAGACCATCTCCTTACCAAGGAAGTGGTCAATTCGGTAAAGCTGGTCGTCATTGAAGGCTGCTTCCAGTTCGTTTTGCAGTGCCTCAGCAGTTTCATAAGAAGTACCGAAGGGCTTCTCAATCATTAGGCGGTTAAAGCCTTGCTTGGCCAAAAGATCTTCGGACTTGAGGTACTGGGCAATGGTACCGAAGAAGCGGGGTGCCACTGACATGTAGAAAATCCGGTTACCGGGAATGTCAAATTCCTTCTCAGCCGCGTCGATGGTGGCCCGAAGGTCGTGGTAGCCACTAGCCTCGGTGACATCACTGGCACAGTAAGAGAAGTGCTTGAGGAAGTCGTTGACCTGGGCTGAGTCCTGCTTACCATCCGCATCAATCGAGTGACGGACCATCTCACGGAACTCGTCAGTGGTAATGTCTTGGCGGGCTGTACCAACAACGGCAAAGTGCTTTTGCAGGTAACCCTTCTTATAAAGGTTAAAGACCGCTGGATAGAGCATCCGCTTGGCCAGGTCACCGGTTGCACCGAAAAAAGTTATTAAAGTTTGAATTTCAGAAGCCATGCGTTTCCCCTTTAATTAGTTCTTAATTTCACACTCTATTATAGCGTAAATAGGCCGTAAAAATAAGGGCGTCGACTTAATTTTTAAGCCAGTTCGGTGCCGATTTAGGTCGTGCTATACTGGTTAAGAAATAAAGCAGGGAGAAGGCAACATGCAAACCAAACCAGCCCCGCGGGGGCTCAACGAGCGCTGGCTGCTCTTAGGCGTTTTACTGTCTAACACGGGCAACTCGATGATTTGGCCGATTACAACTTTATATATGACTGGTCCTCTCCACCAAAGCTTTACGGCAGCTGGCCTGGTCTTAATGGTCGGTTCCCTGATTAGCATTGTGGGGGCCTATTTAGGTGGGTGGCTTTTTGACCACTGGTATCCCCGGCTGGCCCTGGCATTGGCAGCTGGGATTGCTGGTCTAGCCCTGTTAGCGATTGTGATTTGGAACAGTTGGCCGGTTTATGCCATCTTGCTTTGGATCAGTGTCTTTGGGATGGGGATGATTCAGACCCTGATTAACGCCTACGGAACCAAGATTGACGGTCCGAAAACCCGGGTTGTCTTTAATAATATGTACATTGTCCTAAATATCGGCGTGGTGCTAGGTACGCTGGCGGTGGGCTATCTCTTTGACTATGGTTTTACTTATTTAATGGCCCTGGCAGGCCTGATTTACCTGGCCTTGTTGGTCCTAAGCCTCTGTGTTTTTCGGATTAATCCAGCGGGCCAAAGTCAAAGCTCACCGGAACCAGCTGATGCTGCCAAGGGGCGTCCCGCCCAAAAGGAGCGCTTCCGCCTAACTCCCTTACTAGTTTGGATTGGGGCCCTCCTATTTATCATGTACCTGTCCTACATGCTCTGGGAATCGGTGATGGCGCCGCACATGCGTAACCTGGGGATGCCCACCAGTAACTTCGCAGATTTGTGGATGATAAATGGTATAACCATTATTGTCTTCCAAAAGTTTGTATCTAATTGGGCTAACCGGCGACCCTACCGGATTTCGGTCCTGTTGGGCAGTGTCATCTTTGCCAGCAGTTTTTTCTTCCTAGTCTTTACCGAGCAGTTCTGGCAAATCGTGATTGTCTTTGAGCTGCTGACGGTGGGGGAGATGCTAGCCAGTCCCCAGTTGCCGGCCTGGGTTGCTCAAATTACGCCGGCCAGTGTGGCCGGTCAGGCCCAGGGCTTTGTCTCGATGATGATTAGTGCTGGCCGTGTCGTTGGACCGGTTTATGCCGGCGTGATGATGGACGCTGGCATGATGAACACGCTTTTCTTGTCGGTTCTGGTGGCCATGTTAGTGGTCTGCCTGGGACTTTATTGGATTAGCAGACCAAATAAAACGTCAAAAGATTCGTGAGGAATGGTTGCCTCTTCGTATTATGAGTTAGGTGGAAGTCAGCTGGGCTTGAAAGTTGGCGGCTATTTGTAGTATGATACCTAGATGTGAGTGCACAGGATGCACGCACTCCTTGCAGCAACCGCTGCCAGAGACCAAAAGGAGGAATAAACGACATGGCTACATCATACGAACTAACTTACATTGTTCGCCCTGATTTGGATGCAGATGCCAAGAAGGCGTTGGTAGAACGCTTCGACGGTATCCTGACTAAGAACGGTGCCAATATTGCTAAGTCAGCTGATTGGGCTACGCGTCGCTTCGCATATGAAATTGCTGGTTACCGTGAAGGTACTTACCACATTGTTAATTTCACTGCCGATGACGACCAAGCTGCCAATGAATTTGATCGTTTGGCTAAGATTTCTGGCGAAATCTTGCGTCAAATGATTGTTAAGCGCGACGCTGAATAATCCCATTCCACCGGGAAAGGACCTGTAATCATGATTAATAGAGTTGTATTAATTGGGCGGCTGACCCGAGATGTGGAATTGCGTTATACTCAGTCCGGCGTTGCCGTGGGATCATTTACCCTGGCCGTTAACCGGCAGTTTACGAACAGTAATGGTGAACGGGAAGCCGATTTCATCAACTGTGTCATCTGGCGTAAGTCAGCTGAAAACTTTGCCAACTTCACTGGGAAGGGCGCGCTAGTGGCCGTCGAAGGTCGCTTGCAAACTCGTAATTACGAGAACAACCAAGGTCAACGAGTTTACGTGACCGAGGTTGTGGTTGATAATTTCTCCCTGCTGGAGTCCAAGCAAGAAAGTGAACGTCGTCGGGCCCAAAACGGCAGTGGCCAGGGAGACGACTTTAACGGTAACAATAACTTTAATAATCAAAGTCAGGGCGGTTTTGATAACGTTGATCCCTTTGCCAGCAATGGTGCTGCGGGCAACCACCAAAACGCCAACGACAACCAGGCTTCATCACGGAATAACGATAACGCGGCCAACCCCTTTGCGGCTGGTAAAGGCGGCGAAATCGACATTTCTGATGACGACCTACCATTTTAAAACATCACTCTAATAGAAGGGAGTTAGAACTATGCCTGAACAAAATTCACGTCCCCGTCGTCGTCCACAGGGCGGTAACCGTCGTCGCCGTAAGGTTGACTACATTGCTGCTAACCACATTGAATACGTGGACTACAAGGACACGGAATTACTGGAGCGTTTCATTTCCGAACGTGGTAAGATCTTGCCTCGTCGTGTTACGGGAACTTCAGCTAAGAACCAACGTAAAGTAACCACTGCAATCAAGCGTGCACGGATTATGGCTTTGCTGCCATTCGTTGCCGAAGATTAAGGTGTGGCAAAGGCCCGGGACTAAGTCCTAGGCCTTTTTCTTATCGACTGGTCGCGACTTATTGAAAGCCTAGCTGTGGTAAAATGGGAGGTAGCTTCATTCGGGAGAGTAATTTATGAAACGACTTTGGGATTCCATTCATTTACCCAATTTTATCAAGCGGTCGCAGTTTGGTGCGGTCCACCTATTCTTATTTATCATTAGCATCGTCAGTGTCATCTTCGCCCTAGCCCTTAATCTCTTACTGGGGATTATTTGGCTGGGCATCGTGGCCATTGTTTTAAGTTTGACGGTTCAAAACATTAAGTCCACCACTCAGAGCATGGAAGCCTATTTGAGCGATCTGACCTATCGAATTGGTCGGACCGAGCAGGAAGCCTTAATTGACATGCCCCTGGGGATTATCCTCTTAGATGACCAGCAGCACGTTGACTGGGTCAACCCCTACCTGCAGTCTTACCTCGGTAAGGAGGAAGTCATTGGGATGCCCTTGGCTGAGTTGGATGGTCAGTTTGAGGCCGAGATGAAAAATGAGGCCGAAGGGGAGCCCCTGCAGACCATTAACTGGCTGGGCCGGACCTTTTCGATTCTTATCCAGGAAAACCTCCACGTGATTTACCTGCTGGATGTTACGGCATCTGCTGATATCAAGCGTGACTTTGATGACCACCGCTTAGTAGGTGGTTTAATCTCAGTTGATAACTACGAAGAAGTGACCGATGGCCTGAGTGAATCTGAGACCTCTAAGCTACGGACCTATGTCACTAGCGAGCTGTCTGATTGGGCCCTGGATAACGGCTTCTACCTGCGGCGCTTAAGCCCGGTTTCTTATATTGCCTTTGGTTACCAGACCAGTCTGAAGTCGGCTGAAGATGGTAAGTTCGGTGTGGTTAAAAAGATTCGGGAAGCCACTGCCCAGCAGAATTCACCGCTGACCCTGTCGATGGGTATCAGTTATGGTGAAGAGGACATTAACGAGCTAATTCACCTGGCCCAGACCAACCTAGACCTGGCCTTAGGTCGTGGTGGTGACCAGGTGGTGGTTAAGGCGGAGAATGCGCCAGCCCGTTTCTACGGTGGTACTACTAACCCAATGGAAAAGCGGACCCGGGTCCGGGCCCGCGTGATTTCGCAGACGATTGCCGAGCTGATGGACCAGTCCGACCGGATTATGGTGGTTGGCCACAGCACGCCTGACCTGGATGCGGTTGGCGCTGCCCTTGGGATTTGGCGTTTTGCCCAAACCCGTAATAAGCCGGCCTTTGTCATTGTCGACGAGGACCACGTTTACAGCGATATCAAATTGCTGCTGACGGAGCTACGGCGGAATGAGTCCGAGGACCCAACCCCCGGACGCACGATTAAGGAGTCCTTAATTGATGAGTCCCAGGCCCTGAAGTTGGCTGATGATCGGACCTTGCTGGTCCTAGTTGATCATGCCAAGGCCAGCCTGTCCGGTGCTCCTAAGCTCTTAGAAGAACTCAGCCACCGGATTGTGGTCATTGACCACCACCGTTTGGCCGAGCAGGGTCTGGAAGAAAAGCCACTCCTTTCTTACATTGAGCCCTATGCTTCTTCAACATCTGAGTTGATTACTGAGTTACTGCAGTACCAAAACCAGAGCGATGCCCCAATCACCAAGATTGAAGCGACGGCCATGTTGGGTGGTATCCAAGTCGATACGAAGAATTTCACTCTGCGGACTGGTTCGCGGACCTTTGATGCGGCTAGTTACCTGCGGGCCAACGGGGCTGATAGTAACCTGATTCAGTCCTTCATGAAGGAGAAGTTCAGTGACTTTAAGGCCCGGACGCACTTAATTAATATGGCTGAGATTGAGCACCATTCTGCCATTGTTACCGGTGAAAATGATGAGGTTTATTCCGGTTTGATTACTGCCCAGGCAGCCGATGAGCTCTTGCAAATTAGTGGCGTGGATGCATCCTTTGTCATTACCAAGCGCCAGGATGGTCGGGTTGGTATTTCAGCCCGTTCAACGGGTACCCGTAACGTCCAGACCGTGATGGAAGCCCTTGGTGGCGGTGGTCACCTATCGAACGCGGCCACCCAGATGACTGATGTTACCACCGATGAAGCCCGGGAGCAGTTGGTCCAGGCCATTGCTGAACAGGCGGAAAACGAAGAATAAGGAGGCACCATGAAAGTTGTATTTTTAGAAGACGTTAAAGGTCGTGGTAAGAAGGGGGAAGTCAAGGACGTCCCCGATGGCTATGCCAATAACTTCTTGATTAAAAACCACAAGGCCGAAGCGGCCACTGGTAAAAACTTGGGTGCCGTAAAGGGCCGTAAGCGGGCCGAAGAAAAGCAGGCCGCTGAGGAACTTAAGCAGGCCAAAGACCTCCGGGACTTCTTTGAAGATGAGAAGACGGTGGTCGAACTCAAGGGTAAGTCTGGGGCTGATGGCCGGCTGTTTGGTGCCATTTCAACCAAGCAAATTGTCAGCGCCCTGGCGGATCAGTACAAGGTTAAGTTAGACAAGCGCAAGATGGAGCTCAATCAGCCCATCCACTCCTTGGGCTATGTAGACGTGCCCGTTAAGCTGCACCACCAGGTGACGGCCAATTTGCGGGTACATGTAAGTGAGGGTTAATAATGGATAATAGTCTGATGGGCAATGAGTACCGTCAGCCACCGCAAGATATTGATGCCGAGCGGGCGGTCTTAGGTGCCATTTTCTTTGATGTGAATTCGGACGCAGCCCTGGTGGCTGCTCAGGCCATCTTGAGTGCCGATGATTTTTACCGGCAGGCCCATCAAACCATTTTCAAGGCCATGGAAAGTCTGGTTGATGAGCAGCGGCCCATCGACATGCTGACCCTGCAAGACAAGCTCAACAGCATGCAGGAGTTGGAGAACGTGGGCGGCATGGCCTACCTTGCTGAGATTTCTGAGTCGATTGCCTCAGCCGCTAACCTGCGCCACTACGCTAACATTGTTCATGAAAAGGCCACTTTGCGGCGGATGATTGGGGACTTAACCCAGACGATGTCACTGGCCTATGACAGCAGTGATGACAGTGAAAATCTGATGGAAAACCTCAGCCACCAACTGGACCAGTTGGCTGAGAACCGTGGTGACGACGACCTGCGGGCCATCAAGGATGTCTTGCAGGAATTCCAGGAAAACCTGGATAATGCGGCCGCCAATGAGGATGATGTGGTTGGACTAGCGACCGGCTATCCCGAGTTGGACAAGTTGACCCACGGCTTCCGTGAGGATCAGATGATTGTTATCGGGGCCCGGCCAGCGGTTGGTAAGACGGCCTTTGCCTTAAACGTGGCTAAGAATGCCGCCAAAAACGACCAGAAACCAGTGGTGGTCTTCAGTCTGGAGATGGGGGCCGTTGATTTGGTTACCCGTCTGGTGGCGGCCGAAGGTGGGATTGATGCCAACCACCTAACAACCGGGCAAATGGACCGGGAGGACTGGCAGTCATTGACGGTGGCCATGCAATCCCTGGCGCGAATGCAGATTTACCTGGATGACACACCCGGCATCCGGATGAATCAGATTAGTGCCAAGCTGCGTAAGCTAGAAAAGGACTTACTCGGTAAGATGACGGTTGAGGAACGGGACGAAAATCCCCACCCCCTTGGCCTGGTCCTAATTGATTACCTGGGCCTGATTGAGTCCAACAACACCGAGAGCCGGCAGCAGGCAGTTTCTGAGACCTCCCGTTCGATTAAGAAGCTGGCCAAGGAGTTGCATACACCGATCGTGGCCCTGGCCCAGCTAAGTCGTGGCGTTGAACAGCGCCAGGATAAGCGGCCCCTACTTTCGGACCTGCGTGAATCTGGTTCGATTGAACAAGATGCCGACATTGTGGCCTTCCTGTACCGGGAAGATTACTACCGCAATGAGGGGGAAGACGGCGAGTACGGCCAGGAAGAGCCGGAACAAGAGGCGGTCCCAATTGAGGTTATCTTAGAGAAAAACCGGGCCGGTGCCCGGGGTAAGGCAACCTTGATGTTTAACAAGCCGACCTTTAAGTTCAGCCCAATGGCACCCGGCTACTTGTCAGCGCCTAGTCAACCCCAACCTACTCCAGATATTAGTAATGGCTGGTAAACAAAAAAGCACCCATGCGGGTGCTTTTTTATTCGGTTAAATCAGCAAAATGACCATCCACTAAGTGGGCAATGTCTTTGGGGTTAACCTGATCGGAGTGGTTTAACTCGCCGGCGCTGACCAGAAAATATTCCCGGTCCTCGGCGCTCTGGTCCAAGTAGATAGGGAACTTCTTGTTTTGCCAAATGCCGACTGGGTTGTTAGCCCCGTGGATGTAGCCGGTGGTCTTTTGCAGGTCCTTTAAGGGCAGCATGTGGGCCTTCTTATTACCCGAAACTGCTGCTAATTTTTTAAGTGACAGGTGCTCAGTAATTGGTAAGACTGCCACTAGGGGTCCGGTCTTGTCGCCGTTCGCCGCTAGGGTTTTATAAATGTCGGTATCCTTTAAGCCTAAGGGTGCCAGGGTGGCGGCCCGCTCAGACGCACTCTGATCCATGACGTTTAAGGACCAGGGGGTATAGGCAATCCCGTGCTGGTCTAAGACCTGCTCGGGCAAGGTTTTCTTAGATTTTTTCTTAGCCATGGCCCCAGTTTACCACAATTACTGCTGGTTGACGCAGCTGGTCAGACCAGTTTGTGGTAAACTGACCCTACTATGTCAGAAGCAATTTATGCCACGGTGCAAGCCGATATCAAACAAAAAATTTACCAGGGTGAGTTCCCCGACCTCAAGTTGCCGGACGAACGGACCCTGGCCGACCACTACCATGTATCCCGCTCCTCAATCAAGCGGGCCCTTAATGTGCTAGTTCAGCAGGGAATTATCTTTAAAAAGCGGGGTAGCGGTACTTTCGTGAACCCGCTCTATCTAAAAAATCAGGCCATTTTCCAGCACGAGGGCTCTAATTTAGGGGTTTCGGACTCCTTCCGGATTAATGGCGAGGCACCTAGCATCGAACTCCTGGACTTTCAGGTGATTCCAGCCACACCGGAACTTCAACAGGCCCTCTTTTTAAATGAAGGGGACTTTGTTTACGAGATTAAGCGCCTGCGGCGGCTAGGGGATGTGCCCTTTATGATTGAAAAAGGTTACGTGCCCATCAGTCTTTTGCCAGGGTTAAATCGAGAAATCGTGGCCAAGTCAATTTATGAATACATCGAGCAAAGCAAGTCCCGCACGGTGACCAAGTCCTTTATGACCGTCATGGCCGAGCCCAGTGGTTCCGAGGATCAAGAATTACTCAAGCTCAAAGAAAACGAGCCGGTGGGTATCATGGAAGGAATCTTCTTCATGGACGACGGCACACCCCTGGAATTCTCCACGATGCGCCTGCATTATCGCTACCTCCGCTACAATGCTTTCGTGAGTTTAGACTCCGAATAATTGGACCGGTCCAATTATTTTATGGAAGCAACCAAAATACTGATAAACCAGGCCCAATCGGGCCTTTTTGCTTGAAGAAGCCCAGGGCTTTCGTTATACTATGAGGTGTAAATAACGGAAAGATTCGTGGTTTACGAATTCTGTAAGTATCGATAAGGAGTACTGAATTTTTATGGTTGATTACAATTCAAAAGAGTACTTGGAAACGGTCGACAAGTGGTGGCGTGCTACTAACTACTTGTCAGCTGGGATGATCTTCTTGAAGAGCAACCCCCTTTTCTCAGTTACTAAGACGCCAATCCAACCAGAAGACGTTAAAGTTAAGCCAATTGGACACTGGGGAACGATCTCAGGTCAAACTTTCTTGTATGCTCACGCTAACCGCCTGATCAACAAGTATGACTTGAACATGTTCTACATTGGTGGTCCTGGACACGGTGGCCAGGTAATGGTTACCAACGCTTACCTGGATGGTGAGTATACTGAAGACTATCCTGAAGTTACCCAAGACTTGAAGGGTATGTCAATCTTGTTCAAGCGCTTCTCATTCCCAGGTGGAATTGGTTCGCACATGACTGCTCAGACCCCTGGTTCCCTCCACGAAGGTGGTGAATTGGGTTACTCACTGTCACACGGTTATGGTGCTATCTTGGATAACCCAGACCAGATTGCCTTTACGGTAGTTGGTGATGGTGAATCTGAAACTGGTCCATCAATGGGTTCATGGCACTCAATCAAGTTTATCAACCCTAAGAACGATGGTGCCGTTTTGCCAATCTTGGACTTGAACGGCTTCAAGATTTCTAACCCAACGGTCTTCTCACGGATGAGCGATGAAGAAATTTCAAAGTTCTTCGAAGGACTGGGCTACACGCCTCGCTTCATCGAAAACGATGACATCCATGACTACATGACCTACCACGAGAAGGCTGCTAAGGTCTTCGACCAGGCCATTGAAGATATCAAGGCCATCCAGAAGGATGCCCGTGAAAACAACAAGTACCAAGACGGTACGATTGCCCCATGGCCAGTAATCATTGCTCGCCTGCCTAAGGGCTGGGGTGGACCTCGCTTCGACCAGAAGGGTCTGCCAATCGAGAACTCATTCCGTTCTCACCAAGTGCCATTGCCTCTGTCACAAGGTGACTTGTCAACCTTGCCAGAGTTTGAAGAGTGGATGAACTCATACAAGCCAGAAGAACTCTTCAACGCTGATGGTTCATTGAAGGATGACGTTAAGGCTATCGCTCCTAAGGGTGACAAGCGGATGTCAGCTAACCCAATTACCAACGGTGGTCGTCCTCGCGGCGAAGAACTGAAGGACTTGGAGTTGCCTAACTGGCGTGACTACACCAACAAGATTACCCCTGACAACCGTGGTACTTTGTTGACGGACGCCAACCACAACATGGACATGTTCACTTTGTCGACTTACCTTGAAGAAGTCATGAAGAAGAACCCAACTTCATTCCGTGTCTTCGGACCTGATGAAACCATGTCAAACCGTTTGTGGAGTCTCTTTGACACCACTAACCGTCAGTGGATGGAAGAAGTTAAGGACCCTAACGACCAGTACGAAGCCCCAGTTGGCCGGATTTTGGATGCCCAGTTGTCTGAGCACCAGGCTGAAGGTTGGCTTGAAGGTTATACTTTGACTGGCCGTGTTGGAATCTTTGCTTCATACGAGTCATTCCTGCGCGTGGTAGATTCAATGATCACCCAGCACTTCAAGTGGTTGCGTCACGCTTCAGAACAGCCATGGCGTAATGATTACCCATCATTGAACTTGATTTCAACTTCAACTGCCTTCCAGCAGGACCACAACGGTTATACTCACCAGGATCCTGGTATGCTGACGCACTTGGCTGAAAAGAAGGCTAACTTCATTCGCCAGTACCTGCCAGCCGATGGAAACTCAGCCTTGGCCGTTATGGAACGTGCCTTCAGCGAGCACTCAAAGGTTAACCACATGGTTATCTCTAAGCAGCCTCGTCAACAGTGGTTTACCGCTGATGAAGCTGATGAATTGGCTAGCGAAGGTTTGAAGGTTATCGACTGGGCCTCAACTGCACCTTCTGGCAAGGTTGATATTACCTTCGCCTCAGCTGGTACGGAACCAACGATTGAAACGTTGGCTGCCCTTTGGTTGGTTAACCAGGAGTTCCCAGATGTTAAGTTCCGTTACGTTAACATCGTTGAATTGCTCCGTTTGCAGAAGAAGTCAGAAGCAGCTGGTAACGACGAGCGTGAGCTTCCTGATGCAGACTTTGACAAGTTCTTCCAAGCTGATACACCAGTTATCTTTGGTTACCACGGCTTTGAAGACTTGGTTGAGTCATTCTTCTTCGAGCGTAAGTTCCGCGGTGACGTCTATGTTCACGGCTACCGTGAAGATGGTGACATCACGACTACTTACGACATGCGTGTGTACTCACACCTTGATCGTTTCCACCAGGCTGCTGAAGCCGTTAGCGTTTTGGCTGACCGCGGTGTTGTCGATCAGGCCGCTGCTGATACCTTCATCACTAAGATGAACGATATCTTGGCAAAGCACTTCAAGGTTACCCGTGAAGAAGGACGCGATATTCCTGAATTCACTGACTGGAAGTGGACTGCTCTGCGTTAAGCTTGGCTTACCTCAGCGGAAGAAAAAGAATCGGCCTCGGCCGGTTCTTTTTTTATCAGACAGCGGTCTCAGGGCCGCAGCTAATCAGTGACGGAGAAGATAATGAGTGAGATTAAAATTGCTTCAATTGATATTGATGGAACCTTGTTAAACGATAACCGTGAAATCACCCCAGCCGTTAAGCAGGCCATTGCGGAAGCTGAGGCTAAGGGGGTAAAGGTGGTCATCACCACCGGCCGTCCCCTCAGTGGTGTTAAAAAAATTCTGGATGAATTGGGCATGGATGGTGATGATCAGTTCGTGATTACCCACAACGGTGGTCTGATTGAGTCAGCTAGTGGGAAGCGGACCCTTTTTCGGGCAGAGCTGTCCCTGGCCCAGTTTAAGGTGATTCAGGACTTCATGGATGCCCACGATACCTACGTGCAAGTCGAAAGCGCTGACCGGGCCTACACGATTGACCACAAGATTGGCTACTGGGCCAGCTACGAAAACGTCCTAGTAGACCTGCCCTTGCAAGTCTTTGAAAACCTGGATGAGATGGCCCACGTTGAGTTTATTAAGGCGATTGCCATGGCTAACAAGGATGACTTAGACAAGGTCCAGGCTGACGTTCCTGCATCCATCAAGGACGACGTCGCCGTTGTCCGTTCAACCGCTCAGAACTTGGAGTTTATGAATAAGACCGCCTCGAAGGGGAATGCCTTGATGGCCCTGGCTAAGGAACTGGGGGTTAATCCTAAGGATACGCTGGCCATTGGTGACCAGGAAAACGATCATTCTATGATTGAGGCCGCCGGTATCGGGGTGGCCATGGGTAATGCCGTTCCTGGTATTAAGGCGGCAGCTAACGTCGAAACGACCGATAATAACCACGATGGGGTCGCGGAAGCTTTGAAAAAGTACGTCCTCTAAGAAAATTTTTAAAACGCTAATGTAACAATAATGCAATCCCTGAAATATATTTGACATATAAAGGAATCCATTATACAATGTAGTCATCAAGTAGAGAAAGGAGCTAGTTCACATGTTCTCATTAGATTTCTGGCACATCTTGCCTGGTTCATCAAACACTACTCACGTAAGCAACTCAAACAACAGCCCATTGGCTAACGTATTTGCTTTCTTGCTGCGTTTGTTTGGCAAGTAAGATTAAATTCTAGTTATTAAGACTAGGTTAAGAATTGGGCTTTTTGGGTCCAATTCTTTTATTATATTGGCCTTATGTTGCCATTTCTACTAATTTAATGGTATAATTAGCCTATCTTGTAGAGAAAGGAGCTAAACACATGTTTTCATTGGATTTCTGGCACATCTTGCCTGGTTCAGCTAACACTACTCACGTAAGCAACTCAAACAACAGCCCATTGGCTAACGTTTTCGCATTTGTTTTGCGTTTGTTCGGTAAGTAAGATTTACTTACTGGTGTTAACTAACACTAATAATGCTGGACCCTTTATGGGTCCGGTTTTTTATTACTTTTTGTAACAATTCTGTAATTTGAAATTTACAAATTAGCATGTTAAGCTTTAATATATTCTGTTGAAAGGAGATAAATATACATGTTTTCAATTGATTTCTGGCACATCTTGCCTGGTTCATCAAACACTACTCACGTAAGTAACTCAAACAACGCCCCATTGGCTAACGTTGGTGCATTCATCCTGCGTTTGTTCGGCAAGTAAGATTTACTTTCTTGATTTGAACCTTCATAAAAGAACTAGCGCCCTCGGGTGTTAGTTTTTTTTATTGAAATAATTACGCTCCTGTTAACTTATTTAATCAGTGCTAGCAAGGCTCAGGCCTAAGGCTAGCACGGGAAAACTCAAAGCAGGTCTGACCTGTTATAATACATAGTATGGAAAACCAATCCGGCTTAATTGCCTTTATTAAAAAATATGCGGGGATAAACTTTAAACAATTCTACCTCGCCTTATTCTTGACAGTCTTTGCCTCCCTAAACGCCCTGCTTTTTAGTTCAACCCTAAAGGGCCTAGTCGACGGCTTCTTAAACGGTAACCGGGCTGGGCTGCCGATTGCCCTGCCGATTACCCTGCTGGTCCTAGACTTAGTGACCGGTGTAATCTCTTACTACATGCTGGGGAACGTGGCCAACCAGGCCGTCCGGCACATCCGTGAAAAATTGTGGCAACGTTATAATTATTTCTCATATAAAAACCTCAACGAAAACTCTTCTGGTGTCTTAGCTAGCCGCTTAGTCAATGATACGAATTTGATTTACGAAGTTCTTTCAAGTTCGATGCCCCAATTAATCACCGGTCTGATTACCATCGTGGGTTCCTTTGCCATGCTGGTCTATCTCAACGCCAAGTTGACCCTGACTCTGATTATTTTAATTCCGATACTGGCCTTCTTAGTGGCCACGATTTCGCGGAAGATTTCGGGTTACTTCTCTCAGACCCAAAAGTTAACCGCCGATGCCAACCAGATGGCGGTCAGCATTCTTCAGTCTGACATCGTGATTAAGTCTTATGGGGCTGAGCCCAAGACGACCCAGCTCGGGGACCAAATCTTTGACAAGATTTACCGGGTGGCGCAAAAGCAGCTCCGCCTGATTGCCCTCCTAAACCCCCTGGTGAACATCATCATGATGATGGCCCTCTTTGCCATTATCGGCCTGGGTGGTCTCTCAATCGCCAACAAGTCGATGACCGTCGGGGCCCTGGTGGCCTACGTGATGTATACCTTCCAGTTGATTTCGCCAATCAGCAGTTTGACGGGGAACTACACCAACATGGCCAAGGTTCGTGACGTTATCAAGAACTTGGACCGCCTCTTTAACCTGCCAATTGAAACTGCCCGGCCGGATCAGATTGACATTAAGGAAATCGAGTCCGTTGAAATTGATGACGGCTCCTTCTCCTATCCAAGTGGACAGGGACTCTACATTCCCCACCTGAAAATCAGTGCGGGTGAACTGGTCCGCCTTCGCGGTAAGAACGGGAGTGGTAAGTCGACCATCCTAAAGATTCTATCGGGCATGTACGACCTTAATCGGGGTCACTTTTACATCAACGGGATTGACCGCAACGAGGTCGATATCTTCACCTTCCGTAAGCACCTGGCCTTTGTTGACCAAAACAGCTCCCTGCTGCCAGGAACCATCCGGGACAACCTGCTTTTAGGCTTTGACCAGCCTAACCAGGTACCGGATGCTGACATCTGGGATGCCCTGCATAAGGTTAAGATGGACTGGTTTGTCCAGGACCTGCCCAACCAGCTAGATACTGAGGTGGCCGAAAACGGGGACAACTTCTCCGGTGGTCAGCGCCAGCGCCTGGCGATTGCCCGGGCCTTGATTGCTGACTGTGATTTCTACTTCTTTGATGAAATCACCTCCGACCTGGACGCCCAAACCAAGGAAATCATCATGTCCTTGATGGCCTACCTGCACCAGGACCGGCACAAGACAGTGGTCTACATTGACCACGATGATTTAACGATTCCGGGCGAACGGACCGTTACGGTCAATACCTGATACAAATTTTGAATAGAAACCGGACCGGTAAAATTACTGGTCCGGTTCTTTTTTTGGTAAATTTACTGTTATAATAAGTTGATATAGAGTACTAGGGAATGTGGTGAACTGGAGTCAATATGCCGAATTCAAAGTTAAAATTGTTTTCACTGAGTGCCAACCGGCCGTTAGCTGAAAAGATTGCTGCCGAAGTCGGGGTGCCCCTCAGTGATATTTCAGTGAATCGCTTTGCCGATGGGGAAGTTCAAATTAACATCGAGGAGAGTGTCCGTGGTAGTGACGTCTTTGTCATCCAGCCCACTTCCTCACCGGTGAATGATAACTTGATGGAGCTGCTAATCATGATTGATGCCCTGCGCCGGGCCAGTGCTGATCAGATTAACGTGGTCCTGCCTTACTATGGTTACGCCCGCCAGGACCGTAAGGCCCGCTCGCGGGAACCAATTACGGCCAAGTTGGTCGCTAACATGCTCGAGCGGGCTGGCGCTACCCGGGTGATGGCCCTGGACCTGCACGCCGCCCAAATCCAGGGATTCTTTGATATCCCTATGGATCACTTGCAGGGGGCACCGCTCCTGGCTGACTACCTGATTGAGGCCGGTATTGCTGATAAGAAGAACGCTGTGGTGGTTTCACCCGACCACGGTGGTATGACCCGGGCGCGGAACCTGAACAACATGCTCGGCTTGGAAGCGCCGGTTGCCGTGATTGATAAGCGCCGACCCCGTCCTAACGTGGCCGAAGTCGGTAGTATTGTCGGGGATGTCCGCGGTAAGACGGCCATCATGGTCGATGACATCATTGACACGGCTGGAACGATTACCCAAGGCGGTCGCCTAGTGATGGAGCACGGGGCCAAGGAAGTCTACGTTGCAGCTTCCCACGCGGTCTTCTCTGGACCAGCAGTGGAGCGCCTCAGTAACTCTGACTTTACCAAAGTGATTGTGACCGACTCCATCAACTTGCCTGAAAGCAAGAAGTTCCCGAACCTAGAGATTGTTTCAGTCGGCGAGCTGATTGGAGAAGCCATCCGGCGGATTAGTATGAATGAGGCCATTAGCCCCTTGTTCAAGCACCGTTTCCACCGGCGCAACCGCCCATAAGAAACAGACAAAGCAAGGCCGTCAGCCCATGGTTGACGGCTTTTTTGCGTATGTACAGGGCCGGTATGGTATACTTATCGTGAGTAATTGGGTGAAATAGGAGTAGATATGAATAAAATTTTAGTCGTCGATGATGAAAAGCCTATCTCAGACATTATTAAATTTAATTTAACCAAGGAAGGCTACGATGTGATTACTGCTGCCGATGGGCAGGAGGCCTTGGATTTATATAATGAAGAAAACCCGGACCTGGTCCTCTTGGATCAGATGTTGCCAGAGGTGGATGGTATTGAAGTTTTGCGGCAAATTCGCTCAAAGAACGAGACACCAATTATCATGGTAACGGCCAAGGACAGCGAAATCGACAAGGTCCTGGGACTGGAAATGGGCGCCGATGACTATGTCACCAAGCCATTTTCAAACCGGGAACTAGTAGCTCGAGTTAAGGCTAATTTGCGGAGCCGGCGGGTCGTTTCGCCTAACCCAGACGAACCGGTGGTTAGCACCGAAGATATCGTCTTGGGTGATTTGACCATTCACTCCCAGGCCTACATGGTTTCTAAGGGTGGTCAAGACATTGAATTGACCCACCGTGAGTTCGAGCTGCTCTTCTACCTGGCCCAACACATTGGCCAGGTGATGACCCGTGAGCACCTGCTCCAGCAGGTCTGGGGTTATGACTACTTCGGGGATGTCCGTACGGTTGATGTGACCGTTCGTCGTCTCCGTGAAAAGATTGAAGATAACTCTAGCCATCCAACTTGGCTGGTAACCCGTCGTGGGGTTGGTTACTACTTGCGCGCTTCTGAAGATTCATAAGCGTTGCTTTCCACTTGACCTAAGTAGCTAAGCGGAACCATTCAGTCAGTTGGGATTCAAACTATGGAAGTCATTACAAAGTTTGTCCAATCTATCCGTTTTCGAATCGCCCTTGTGTTCGTGATGTTTCTGCTGTTTACACTCGAATCCTTGGGTGTCTTTTTCGTGCACCAAATGGAGCGCCAGGACCTGATTGCCTTCCAGGATCAGATTACCCTACCTAAGTACGTGACTGACCGGGTTAAGCAGGCCCTAGAAGACCCGGATACTTCTGCCGGTAATGATAAGATTCAAGAAATCTTAGCTGGCTATAATAACAACGTCATTCAAAACGTTCAGATTATTGATAAGTCTGGCAATATCCGCGGTAGCTTGGTTGATGGCCAGCAGACCCGCGGCCAAAAAACCGAAGATACCAACGCCCTAAAGGCCCTGGCCAATGACCCGAACTATTTAAAGACGCGTAACGTCAGCAAGGACAGTGAACGTCAGGAAATCATGACCACGCCCCTGGAGATTACGACCAAGGGCAACGGCCGGGAAGTAATTGGGGTCGCCATCGTCGATGCCAGCCTCAAACGGGTCTATGAGAACATCAACAAGATCATGTGGCTCTTTATCATTGCCGGATTGATTGCCCTGATGGCTAGTATCCTGCTGGCCCTGTTCCTGGCCCGCACGATTACCCGCCCCATTGAAATTATCAACAAGCAGACGACCCGGATTGCGGCCGGGGATTATACGACTGTTAACCACATTTTTGGTAGTGATGAATTGGGTCAGTTGGGACGCTCGGTTAACGAACTGTCCCAGCGCATTGAAGATTCAACCGAAACGGTCAATGCCGAACGAAACCGGTTAACTTCGGTGCTAACACACATGGCCGATGGGGTGCTGCTGGCCAACCGCCAGGGGCAAATCACCATCATTAACCAGTCGGCCGCCAAGTTCATTGGCATTGATCCGCAAAAGGCCCTTAATCAAAGTATTATTGAAATTTTAGGTCTATCTGGGGAGAAGACCCTGGCTGATCTCTTAGATGACCAGACCGACTTTCAAATTAACCTATCTAGCGGCGGCCGGGACCTAATTGTTCAGGCCTACGTTTCTTTGATTCGTCGTAAATCCGGTTTGATTAGTGGAATTGTCATGGTCCTTCACGATATCACCGAGCAGGAGAAGATTGATGCTGAGCGGCGGATGTTTGTTTCTAATGTGTCCCACGAGTTGCGGACACCGCTGACGTCTGTGCGTTCCTACGTCGATGCCCTGGCCGATGGTGCCGTTGATGATAAACGAATGGCCCAGAACTTCCTGGCCGTGGTCCAGGATGAAACCGAGCGGATGAGTCGGATGATAAACGACCTGCTGGAATTATCCCGCCTGGACCAGGGGACCATGGAGGTTCGCTCCGAGCTAGTGAACCTGAATTCTCTCTTTGGCTTTGTCCTCGACCGGTTTGACATGATTTTGGAAAACCAGGCCGCCGATGGCCAGCGCCCAGGCAAGCCGTATCGGATTGTCCGTAAGTTTGCTAACGAAGATATCTGGGTTGAGGTTGACCCTGACAAGTTCACCCAGGTCCTCGATAACCTGATGAATAATGCCCTTAAGTACTCGCCTGACGGCGGCACGATTACCGTCACCCTTAAGCGGGTCGGGCAGGAAGCCATTATTAGTATTAGCGACCAGGGGCTGGGCATTCCAGCCAAGGACTTGGAGAACGTCTTCAATCGCTTTTTCCGGGTGGACAAGTCCCGGTCTCGCCGTCAGGGTGGGACTGGTTTGGGCTTGGCTATTTCCAAGGAAATGGTTGAGCGCTTCAACGGTCGCATTTGGGTGGAATCGGTTGAAAACCAAGGTTCGACCTTCTACATTGCCCTGAAAATTGTTGATGATGATCTGATTGACGCAGGGGAGGACTGGAATGAAGAAGGATAATTGGCAATTACGCCTCATCCGCATGCTGCTGCTTCTGAGTATCCTGGTCTCCATCGTTTTGACTGCCGCTGTTTTCAAAGCTTCGGGTAGCCGGGCCCTTCCGAATCGTGGCAGTGATCAGGTCACTACGCCCCAGGCCTTCTGGGCTGCCCAGTACCTGGTTAATGATAGCAAGGGGAACACCGACTTAGTTCAGGGAATCAGTGCCCACAATCTAAAGGCGGTTAATCAGCTGCTCAATACGGCCGACCTGGCCAACGGTAAGGTGACCACGGTCAGTACTAGCACCCTTGATAATAAGCTAAAGACGCCAGATACCATGGTTCTTCGCTATGCGGACCTGGTGCCGGTCAAGTACTTTACCAAGATTAGTGGGTCCAACCTGAGTAAGGGTTTTAACTTTGACTACGTGGTCCTGCCCCTAAAACACGGGCACGTGGCCCAGTTTATTGACAGTCGCCACCAAACGGTGACCACGGTTGGCTTTCGCTCCTTTGACTATGCCCAGGCTCAGCGCCTGTCCCAGCATTTAGGGAATGAGTATCCGGCCGAATTTAAAAAATTAAACAACCAGCTAATGGTGAGTTTGCCCAAGGAAATTCGCTTAAAAACCTACGTTTACCGGTCCCAGCAGGGCAATGTTGACCAATTCAACGCCCAGCTGCTGGGGACGGCCAGCCAGTTTACGACCCGCCAAATTGAGAGTGGCACCGAGTATGTTCACAAGTACGGTGGTCAAAAGACTACCTATGACAGTGTTCACCAGCTTCTGACCTTCCAGGACCACCTGCCAGGGGCTGGGCTGAGTTCCTACCAACAGCGCCTGGACACGGCGGCTGACCAACTGAAACTCTTTAAGCAGATTCTACCTAAGGTTAGCTTCTTTGAATCCCGGCAGAACGGGACGGCCTTTGATTTCAGGACCTATATCGACCAGGTGCCGGTTTTCTACGATGGCGACCAGGCTGCTGCCACGGTGGCCCTAAATACCAAGGACGCTGCCATTACGGCGACTTACCGTCTGACGACCCTGGGATTGCCCCTGCCTAGTGACCAGCAAAAGGTTACCCTGCCTAGTACTGATGCGGTTGTTTCCCAGCTCGATAAGGCGGGTCAAGGCAGCAATTACCAGCAACTGATCGTGGCCTACCACTGGCAGGATATTGGGGACGGTGTGGTTGAACTGAAGCCAGTTTGGATGGTGGCCGGTAACGACCAGCACTGGTACACCCTGTCCCAATTCCTGGATCAGGCCCATGCTAGCCATTAGAAAGGAGGTCTGACGCATGCAATTCAAGCGAATGCTGATTTTAATGCTGGGGCTCTTTGTCGCCCTTGACCTCTTTTTATACGTTTCCTGGCAGCAAGGTTTCCAGAATAATGTCGACGTGAATGCGCCTAGTTCGGACATTATCCAGGAAATGAAAAAGCAAAATATTACCCTGCCCCGGGTCAGCCAAAAGACCTATGAGATGAGTTACATGGCGGCCGAATCGGATACCAACCTGAGTGGTTCGGCCAGGCTCTACGGTGGGATGCTTAACTATAATATTAAGGACGGGGCCTTAAACCTGAACTTCCGTGGGGATGGCCGTGGCAGTCTGGAGAGTGGCGATAACTACTACCGGGCTGAGATTGAGAAGTGGGGCTATCAGTACAACCACTTGCTCAGTCAGGCTAAGGACGTCCACGGTGGCCAGACCTATGCCGCCTACAACCAGACGGCCCTGGGCTGGCCCGTCTTAGCTAAGACCGGTCTCTTGGAAGTGACCTATGATCGGACTAGCCACCAGGGGACCGTGGTTCAACACCGTTTAAGTGCTGTTGAGCGGCTGCGGGAGAGTGAAGATACGATTTCTGAGCAGGCGGCCATCGAAGACCTGTACCGCTACAATGTCTTAAACAGTGGTGACAAACTTTCGACTGGCGAACTGGGTTACGATGTGGCCGACCACTATGATGGTAAGGACATTTACCAGCCGGTTTGGTTATTTTTGAACACCAATAAAAATGGGGATAAGAGCCTGCTCAAAGTGAACGCCTTTACCGGGGAACAGGTTGATTAAGCTTTAATGTAAACTTAATCCCAAATGACTATAATGACAGACAACTAGATGCGCGGAGTTAAGTAACCATGAAAACTACTTTAACCAATACCATGGCCATTGGGGCTGCCGCCGGTTTGATTGGCGGGGGCGGGGTCTTAGTTGGCCAGCAGGTCTGGGACAACTATCAAAGTAACAACAGCCCAGTGCGGGTTAAGTCGGTGAATTCGGCTAAAATTCCGAGTGGTGATACGGCGACAACGGCCTATAACAAGGTCGCCAATGCCGTGGTTTCCGTGCTGAACTTTAAACAGGTATCAAGTAACAACTTCCAGGAGTCCTCAGAAGGATCCGGAGTAGCCTACAAGCGGGCTGATGGGGCAACCTTCATTGTCACCAACAACCACGTTATCTCCGGGGCTAGTAAGCTCCAAGTCATTACCCATGCGGGCAAGACCGTGAATGCGACCGTGGTCGGTAGTGATGCTCTGACTGATTTGGCCGTCCTCAAGGTCAATGCAGCTGACCTGACTGACACGGCTGCCTTTGGTGATTCCAGTAAGATTGCCGTGGGTCAAAAGGTCCTAGCCATTGGGTCTCCATTGGGATCTGAATATGCTTCAACGCTGACTGAGGGAATCATTTCGGCCACCAAGCGTCTGGTTTCGGCGGCTAATGATAACAGTCAAACTGGCATCGGCTCAACCGTTATTCAGACCGATGCGGCCATTAACCCGGGAAACTCGGGTGGTCCCCTGATTAACTTTGCCGGTCAGGTGATTGGGATTAACTCGATGAAGCTGTCATCTTCTGAATCTGGGGCCTCGGTGGAAGGGATTGGTTTTGCCATTCCTTCCGACCAAGTTGTCGATGTCGTTAACAAGTTGGTTAAGGACGGTAAAATTACGCGACCAGCCCTGGGCATTGAGATGGTTAACCTCTCCCAAATCCCTGGGGACGAGCAGACTAAGACCTTGAAGTTGCCTAGCAGTGTCAGTGGTGGGGTCGTCATCATGAAGGTTAATGATGGTAGTCCGGCTAGTCGGGCCGGCTTGGCCCACTACGATGTCATTGTTGGCATTGATGGTAAGCAGGTGCTGTCTGAGGCTGACCTGCGGGAGAACCTCTACAAGCACAGTGTCGGTGATAGCGTTAAGATTACCTATTACCACAATGGTGCCAAGAAGACTGCTACCGTAAAACTGAATCAAGAACTCAAAAACTAACGCTTTGTCGTTAGTTTTTTTGGTATAGTTGTTCCTTGGAATAAGGGGGCCACCGGGACCGTTTTCACAGTCAAAATTAGGGCCTGAAAATAGAAACTTTGTTCGCCTAGCAACCCTGAACTGGGAACAAATTTAGCACTTATTGATTCCTTATTCGGAAATAAATTTTAAGATATTATTAAGAACTACCTACCAAGCGGTTTTGACCGCTTAACCATTTGCAAAGACGAACAAGTTGGCCGCTTGTGAGGACGAACAAATGTGCTTATGCACAGCTGTGTATAAAAGTGTGGATAAAGTGCTTAATAAAATCCACTTAGGGGTCAAGACTAGTGGTTGGGCCCTTCTATTTATCCACAAAATTGGGACTTATTACCAGAAAATGTGGATAACAGAGAATCAACTTGGCATAACCGCGTAATTATTGGCCTGAGCGGGGACTAATGAAGGATAAACTTGTGGAAAACTGTGGATAACTCGGGTAATTATTTTAGGTTAAATTGGTCCAGTTAAACGGGGAGAAAAATGAAAGTTAAGATTATTACAGTTGGTAAGTTAAAGGAAAAATACCTCAAGGCCGGCGTAGCTGAATACGTCAAACGCCTGCACCGTTTTGCCACGGTCGAACAGGTCGAACTGGCCGATGAGAAGACGCCAGAGGGTGCCAGTGAAGCTGAAAATGAGCAGATTATGGCCAAGGAGGGTGCCCGGATTATGCCAAAGATTGGCGACCGGGACTATGTTGTGGTCTTAGCGATTGAGGGTCAGATGCTCAGCTCAGAGGCTTTAGCTAAGGATTTGTCCCAGGCCATGCTACAGGGCCACGGAACCCTGACCTTTATCATTGGTGGTTCGCTGGGTTTGGATCCGGCCATTAAAAAACGAGCTAATCTCTTACTGAGTTTTGGCCGATTAACCTTACCCCATCAATTAATGCGCCTGGTCCTAGTCGAGCAGATTTACCGGGCCTTCATGATTCAGGCCGGTTCGCCTTACCACAAATAAAAAACCTGGCTTAGGCCAGGTTTGCGGCTACCGGCTGGGTAGCGTTTGATTCATGGTGGTTTAGTGAGAATTCAAATTCAGGTGGGACAATCAGGCCGATATCCTTGTTAACAATATCACCGGCCAGTCCGCGGGCCGGGCGACGGTGTAGGCCTTGTTTGACAAAGCCTAGGCTGACCGTGGTGTGGGCCTTGAGGGCTGCGCCCTGGACCTTACCAGTGTCAGCGTCAATTCCTGTCGGAACATCGATGGCGACGACGGCATTGCCAATGTGGTTAGCCGCCCGGACCATCTTTTGGAGTCCTTCAGGGAGGGCCCGACTCAGCCCGGTGCCAAAGATGGCATCGATAATCAGACTAGCCTCCTTGAAATCACTCTTGTCAGCAGGTGTGAGGCCACATTCTTGGGCAATGGCCAGCTGGTGGCGAACACTGTCCTTAGCCCGGTTGAGGTTCCCTACAAATTGAAGGGTGACCGAAATCCCTTGGAGGTGCAACATCCGCGCCACGGCCACGCCGTCAGCCCCGTTGTTACCTAGCCCAGCGAGGACGAGGACATGGTCTAAGGCGAAGTTGCCGGCCCCGATGACTTCCATCACAGCCAGGGCAGCACGTTCAATCAGGACTTCTTGGGGAACGCCGATTCGATTAAGTAAGTAAGATTCTAAATCGTGCATTTCCTCATTGCTGACAAGTTGTATCATGATTACCTTCCGTTTTCTAGTATAATAACAGTTATTATATATAGTCTGTTTGAAAAATGCACGTAAAAAACGCTCAAATCAGTTGGGAGGCCTCATGGATAGCTTAGACGTAGCTGAAGATTGGCAGCAGGTATTAGACCAGGTTGCCATCCTAAATGCCCGGGGACATGAAATCAGTGTTGATGAAGTGGCCGCGTTGACCTTAAAGCGCGGCCTGCAAGAAATCCTGGACAACCGGACCGATGGGACCTTTTACACCGTGGCCTGGGACAGCGACGGTCAGCTAGCGGTTTATGACATCTACCGGGACCGGGCCGCCACTATCCATCCGAAAAGTGCCAGCCTGATCCAGGATTTTAAGGATAATGCCGCCGGGGTTTGGGACTACTTTAATGACCAGGCTCGCGCCTTGGTGGGCCGCTAAGTGGTTGCTTTAGGCCGTTGGTTTTGATATAGTATTATTTGTTGCGAAACTGGAGAAGTACTCAAGCGGCTGAAGAGGCGCCCTTGCTAAGGGTGTAGACGTGTTAAAGCGTGCGAGGGTTCGAATCCCTTCTTCTCCACTCAGCAAAACCCCTACGCAGGTGTAAAAACTTGGTAGGGGTTTTATTTTGATTAAGGGGCAGCTATGATTTTAATTACCAGCCTGATTGCCTTTGTTAGTAGTAACGTCGACGACCTGCTTTTGCTTGCCGTCCTCTTTGCTCAGGCGAAATCTAAAAAAGAAAATCGGAACATCTTGATTGGCCAGTATGTCGGCATTTTGCTGCTCCTGCTGGTAAGTTATCTGATGGCGACGGTCTGGGTGCATGCTATCAACCTGCCGGTGCGCTGGCTAGGTGTCATCCCAATTTTGCTGGCCATCAAGCAGGTGCTGCCTAAAAAGGGTGACAGCCAACGGCAGCTAAGCCAGGTTAGTGCTGGTCAGGTGGCCTTGCTGACGATTGCCAGTGGTTCGGACAACATCGGTCTCTACGTGCCGATTATTGGCCAGCAGACCCTGGTGGAAACCTTACTCTCGGTGGGTGTCTTTATCTTGATTATCCCGCTCTGGTGGTGGCTGGGTCAGCGCCTGGGGGATGCCCCTGGCCTGCGGAGTTTAGTACAGCGTCACGGTTCAATCGTCGTGGCCGTCATTTACTTCCTACTAGGACTCTGGGTTCTCTTTGGATAACAAAAAAAGCAGCTGACTTAAGTCAGCTGCTTTTTACTTAGCTTCCATGGTGGATTCGATTAGTGGATAACGTTCCTGCAGTTTCTCAAAGAGATAGGCAACTGCCGGCCGGACGATGAAGAGGTAGATGGGCACGGCCACAAAGTACGATTTCAACCAGTTGTTGGTGTATCCCGGTAAGAAGTGGGGATAGAGCTTGTGGTGCATGTCAGTGAACCAAACCATCATCACCGAAACGTTAAACATAATCACGACCATCGGCACGGTGAAGCGGGCCGGTACGTGGTCAGAAATGAAGTCCGGGAAATAACGGTGAATCCGCAGGGCTAATGGATAGGTAACCAGGGCCCGGAAGTAATAAATAAAGATTACAATCAGCGGATAAACCACGAAGACCTGGGCAAACATTTTCTCAGACCAACCGTAGCGGATAAAGGTGTTGTAGCTGGTCATCAGGGCGACCATGATAACCGGGAACATCCAGGCCATGGTTTTGGGATGATGTAGTAATTTTTTGAAAAAATGACTTATCGGGTGCGATGACATATAATACTCCTCATTTCCAGTGTATACCCACTGTCAATTTGAGGAAGCCCTTCACAATTTATCCCGGCTAATTATGATCCTTTTTACGGTAAATCAGGTAGCAGATGCCGCCAAAGACTACGACCCAGACAATGGCACCGAAGGCCGGAATCACATCGTTTTCGTTGGTAAACAGTGACAGGTAGGCCAGGAAGAAGGCCAGGATGGTCAGGGGACTGGCAATCTTATAGAAGGGCATTGTGAAGCCATCCGGTAAGAAGTCGCTGGACTCACGGTACTTGCGGTGGGCCAGCATGGTGAAGATATAAACCACGATGAAGAGGTCGTTGGCCCCAGCACTGATAAACTGGAAGGCATCGTTGACGGCGGGGATGGAAGAAATCACTGGTGCCATTAGGAGCAAGATAACGGAGAAGACCACACCGCGAATCGGAATCCCGTTCTTGGCAATCTTACCGACTTCTTTAACGATTGGCAGTTCCACTTCCTTAGAAATCTGGTACAGGTGCCGGCCAGCTGAGAAAATCAGGCTGTTTAAGGCTGAGGTAGCCGAGGTCAGCACCACGAAGTTGATAACCGTGGCAGCGGCGGTGAAGCCGACAATTTGGAAGACCTGGACGAAGGGACTCTTGCCCGGAATAACTGAGGTCCAAGGCATAACCGACATGATGACAAAGAGGGAGCCAATATAGAAAATCAGAATCCGGTAAACAATTTGGTTAATGGCCTTTTTTAGGACTGGGCGAGGGTTCTTAGTTTCACCGATGGTGATTCCGACGAACTCCATGGCGATCAAGGAGAAGAAGACCAGGGAGATGGAACCAAAGAATCCCTTCAAACCGTGAGGGAACATAGTGAAGTCTTTGAACACGTTAGCAAAGGAAGCGTGAATGCCGGATGGCTCGCGGAAGTTCACCAGGACCATGAAGAGCCCGGTCACAATCAAAGAAACAATGGCGATGATCTTGATAATGGCAAACCAGAATTCAGTTTCACCAAAGACCCGAGCCGCAAAGATGTTTAGGGTCACCAGGAACAGGAGCACACAGAGCTGGATGATAGCGGCATTCCAGTGGGGGAACCAGTACTGGACAATGATGGCGATTCCAGTCAGTTCGGCCATGCCACAAAAGATTAGGCCTAACCAGTAGGTCACCCCGGCAAAGACCCCGGGGCCAAAGCCCATGTACTTGGTCACAAAGGCGACGAAGGTGTGCTCTTCGGGATGGGCGTAAAGCATTTCCCCGATGGCTCGCATCATGAAGAAAAAGACAATGCCAAGCAGGGCGTATAGGAACAGGATGGCGGGCCCCGCTAGCGAAATCGTAGTGCCTGACCCGACGAAGAGGCCGGTACCAATCGTGCCACCAATGGCAATCATTTGGATGTGACGATTGGTGAGGGTCCGCCGGGTACCATCCTGGTTCACGTCGGGGTTATGGGTTATATCTGCCATAGGCTTTCCTCCATTTAGCAAGCAGTCGGCCGAATTTAGCGGTCCTGAGGGCTGGCTGGTTCTCGTCAATTAAGATTCGACCCATCTTTAAAATGAATCGTTGCTTACTAATATAATGGTAGCAATCCTGCTATCAGTTGATCTTGTCAAGAAACATTACAAATTTATGAGCAAAGTCTCATCAAAATCACTTATGATAACGACAAAACAGACGCCTAAATCGCAAGCAATTTAGGCGTCTGTGGGAATGGAGGTGCTAAGACTTTAGCAAACCTAGGTTAATCGATTTCGTGGTTATGACCGCGATACATCAGGTAGCAGAAGCCACCGAAGATGATAATCCAAGCGACGGCACCCACGGCGGGGATGACATCGTTAGGGTTGGTGAAGAGGGTCAAGAAGACGATGATAAAGGCTGTAATCGTCAGTGGACTAGAGATGTTATAGAAAGGCATCTTGAAGCCGTTAGGCAAGAAGTCGCTGGACTGACGGAACTTCCGGTGAGCTAACATGGTAAGCACGTAGACAAAGAGGAAGAGATCACTGGCAGCGCCACTGACAAACTGGAAGGCGTTGTTGATGGCTGGTACCGAGGAAATCACTGGGGCAAAGAACATCAGGGCAACTGAGAATAGGATGGCCGCGATTGGAATCCCGTTTTTAGCGATCTTACTCAGGGGCTTGATGGTCTTCCAGTTAACTTCTTCAGCAATCTGATAAAGGTGCCGACCACTCGAGAAAATCACACTGTTCAGTGATGAGGCGGCTGACGTCAGAACAACAAAGTTAATAATCGCTGCCGCAGCAGGTAGACCAGCTAACTTGAAAACTTGGACGAAAGGACTGCTGCTAGCCTGGATGGTGGTCCATGGCGTGATGGACATGATAATGAACAAAGCACCAATGTAGAAGAGCAAAATCCGGTAAACCGTTTGGTTAACGGCCTTCTTCAAAACGGCCCGAGGGTTCTTAGTTTCACCAATGGTGATACCGATGAACTCCATGGCAATCAATGAGAAGAATACCAGTGGGATCGAACCGATAAAGGCGTTTACCCCGTGAGGGAACATCTGGAAGTTGTGGAAGACGTTGCCAAAGCTAGCCTGGACTCCGTTGGGATCACGGAAACCAGTCAGGACCATGAAGATTCCAGTAACAATCATGGAAATAATGGCCACAATTTTGATAATGGCAAACCAGAATTCGGTTTCACCAAAGATCTTGGCTGCCAGAACGTTTAGCAGGGCTAAGGCCACCAGGAAAACAATCTGGATTACAGCGCTATTCCAATGTGGGAACCAGAACTTAACGTAGATTGCAATGGCGGTTAATTCGGCCATCCCGGTGAAAATCAATCCTAACCAGTAAGTTACGCCGGCAAAGACCCCCTGGCTCATGCCAAGGTATTTGGTGATAAAGGCCACGAACGTGTGCTGCTCAGGGTGGGCGTAGAGCATTTCACCGATGGACCGCATCATGAAGAAGAACACCATCCCTAAGAGGGCGTACAAAATCATAATGGAAGGTCCCGATTGGGAAATGGTACTACCTGAACCGAGAAAGAGCCCGGTACCAATCGTGCCACCAATGGCGATCATTTGAACATGACGATTGGATAGGGTCCGCCGGGTACCGTCTTGGTTAACCTCGACGTTGTTGGTTGGTGCTGCCATATACTTATCCTCCCTTGGACATATGTATAACGAAAATAAATGACCTGGCGGTCATTTACGTTCGCCTTTATGTGAAGATTACTTATAAATTACCATTTATCATTCGGAATGCAAGGAATATTTTGTCAGGAAACATGACAACTTAATAAGACTTTTCTCATTTATCCATGCTAACATTCGAGTCAAATCCAATCCGTCAGTGCGCACCAGGCGCACCAGTGCGGGCTTGGGTCGAAATTTCTCAGTGCTGGGCAGCCAGCATACGAAGGAGGCTTCTATGGCAACATCGGATATTAAGGCAGAGCAATTGGAATACGTGTTGCAACCGTGGGTTAAGCAAGCTGGCTTAGACCCGCTGGTCGTTACCAAGGGCGAAGGCGTCTACTTCTGGGATGACAAGGGTGAAAAGTACACCGACATGTCATCTCTTCTAATCAATAATAATATTGGCTTCAATAATCAGGAGGTCAATCAGGCGATTGCCGATCAGCTCAGTAAATTTGCCTTTGTATCACCGGTGTATGCCGCTGAATCCCGTTCAAAGCTGGCTAAGGCAATTATTGATAAGTTGCCTGACGAGTTTGGTAAAGTATTCTTCGCCAACGCCGGTACCGAAGCGAACGAAAGTGCTTTGAAAATTGCCCGGGCCTATACTGGTAAGCAAAAAGTGCTGTCCCGCTACCGTTCTTACCACGGTGCAACCCAGGGTTCTGGTGGCTTAACTGGTGAACCACGGAAGCATTTCTCAGAACCCTTATCACCAGGATTTGTTAAGTTCTTTGATCCTTACTTGTACCATGCACCGTTGAAGTTTAGCAGTGAAGAAGAAGCAACTGACTACTATCTAAAGACCCTGCGGGACCAAATTATTTATGAAGGCCCCGAAGATATCGCGGCCATCTGGTTGGAAACGATTACCGGATCAAACGGGGTAATTATTCCACCAAAGGGTTACTTGAAGGGTGTCCGTGAGCTCTGTGACGAGTTCAACATTTTGATGGTCTGTGATGAAGTTATGGTTGGTTTCTACCGGACTGGTAAGCTCTTTGCCTTCCAGAACTTTGACGTGGTGCCTGACATTATCACCTTTGCCAAGGGGGTTACCTCCGGTTACGTTCCCCTTGGTGGCGTGGTGGTCCAATCTAAGATTGCCGATTACTACAACGACAACCCCATGCCAACTGGTTTGACTTATTCTGGCCACCCACTGGCCTGTGCGGCCGGCGTAGCTAGCATGAAGTTCTATGACGATCACAAGATTGGCGAACATGTCCAAGAGGTTGGTAAGGAACTCAAGGCTGCCCTCGAAGATTTGAAGAAAAAGCACCCAAGTGTGGGTGATATTCGTTCGATTGGTCTCTTTGCGGCGGTTGAATTTACGCGCAATCCAGAGACCCATGAACCATTGGTGCCTTATGGACGTGATCCGGAAGGTATTATGCCGAAGTTGGTTGCCGAATTGAAGAAGCGTCACTTCATGACTTATTCCCATGAAAGTGTTATCTTTGTGGCACCACCATTGATTATCACCAGCGAAGAGCTAGCGGCTGAATTCCCTAAGCTCGACGAAGTGATGTCAATTGCTGATGAGATTGTTGCTGGATAATTTGGAGGAATAGATGCCATTAATTAAAGTTGATATCTTAAAGGGCCGTACGGAAGGTGAAATCCGTGGAATTTTGGATGCCATCCATGAAGCCGTTTTGGTTTCCTTTAAGGTGCCCGATCGTGACCGTTACCAAGTGGTGACCCAGCACGACCCTGATGAAATGATTATTGAAGACACCGGCCTGGGTTATCCCCGGACTGATAAGGTGACGGTGATTTCGATTACGAGCAAGAAGCGCAGCGAGGAAGCTGTTCGCACCTTATATAAGGAAATCGTGACCAATTTGTCGGAAAGTGGTTTGGTTCCGCCGGAAGATGTCATGATTAACATCACCTTTAACGAAACCTACTCATGGAGCTTTGGCCGTGGGGAAGTGATGGACTAGTGAGGTTTTACTAGCACAAAAAGCCCAGGATTGTCCTGGGTTTTTTGCTTGTTTTAGGGGGAAAACAAACGTTCTAGTTTGTTATTTAACTGGTAAGGTTGAAAAATTTCTGTTAAATATGCCGGTAGAAAGTTCTAATAAAAAGCTTCTACTAGGGCATGGTTGTCCCTGGTTGAACCGGATCCCATCCTGTGAAAAGGGCTTAAGGACGCCCTTGAACAGATGTTTGGGGGTGATTTTTGTGAAAATTCGGACTATAATTTGGACAGCTATAACTGGGACCACTTTCAACTTGGTCCTGTGATTATGGGAATGGGTAATAATTCGGTCCGGGTTGGAACTTTGGCTGATGCCAGCCAGGGGTTTCTAAGCTGAACCGGGGGCGTCGGCCATTTAGTAACAAAGCAAAACCGCTTAAGGGCAACGTTTTGCTGCTGGGCCTTTAATCTTTTATTACAAATTTTAAGAATTTTTTACAATTATTTTACAAATTCGCTGATGGATTTGATAGTATAGAATTCAGATACACTACTTTTCTTGGAGGACTTAGGAACTATGAGGCCGAAACAAGTGCGGCAAAAGAAGGCTGCTAAACATTTTGTGAATGCGGGTGCCACAACGTTAATGGTGACTAGTGCGATGCTGCCGGCATCACTCCTAACGCAGTCTGCCCAAGTTAAGGCAGATGACCGTCCCGGTTCTAAAAAAGATGGACAGAGTAACTGGGTCCAGAACACGGCTGACCAGGTCCGTGACCAGATTGCTCAGCAGGGTAAGCCAGCCGATGCGGCTGACTACCAGGTTCAGTGGGGTGATACCCTTGACACCATCGCTGCCAACTATGACACGACGGCTGCTGACTTGGCCCAGCGCTTCCACCTGCCTAATGAGGGGATGATTCTTGCGGGCTATAAGCTTAGCGATCAGGCACAGGCTCAGGGTAACCTGGCTGATGCTGGCTACCAGGTCAGCAGCCAAAGCGTGGTGCCAGCCACTACTAGCGACGACCAGGGCAGCAAGCTCTTAGTTGTTGACCCTAACCAGGGTCTGGCAGCGCCAACTGAAGCAACGCCACAGGCCCAAGACGTGATGGCGGCTAATGCTAACGCTGGTAGTGCCAGTGCAAGTACGGCTGGCAGTGCTGCTGCATCAACTGCGGCTGATAACCAGGCTGCTAGCAGCCTGTCCGTGTCAACCTCAGCGGCTGCTTCCCAACAGGGTAGCCAGCAGGCTGCCGCTGCTGCGGCCCCTGCTTACCGTCTGCCAGCTGAAAGTGCCGCTGATAGTCAGGCTCAGGCACCAGTAACGCCAGTGGTAAACAGCCAGTCAAGCCAGTCTACTGCTGCTAAGCCAGTGGTAACTAACGTTGCAAGCAGTCAGAGCACTGCCCAGACGGTTGGTGACACGGCTGATCACACCGGGGTTAGCCAGGACTTGAACCAGATTTATGGTTCGATGAATGCCTCTGAAAGTGCCCAAACTACGGCCACTTCTCAGGCTCAGTCAACGACCGCCAACCAGGCGGCTTCTGCCAGTCAGTCTGCCTCTCAGGCCAGCTACCAACAGCAGTCAGCTGCTAACAGCCAGGCTGCTCAGCAATCCGCAGCTGCGTCCCAGCAGGCCAGTCAGGCGGCAGCAAACAGCCAGTCAATCAGTGCCAGCCAGGCCGCTGCCGCAGCGGTACCAGCTTCGACTAGTACTACTGTCAGTGCCCACAAGGTTGACAATGATAAGTTGGTCAACTGGTTCTACAACAACGAAGGTAAGTTGACTTATAGTATGAGCGGTTCCCGGAATGGGACCGATGGCACGGCTGATTGTTCCGGTGCCATGACGGAGGCCCTTTACGAGGCCGGTGCTAGTCAACCTGCTTACTTATATAATACGGATAGCTTGCACAGTTATCTTACCCAGAATGGTTACAAGTTGATTGCTGAGAACCAGTCATGGGATGCCCAGAAGGGTGATATCGTTATTTGGGGTCAAAAGGGTGCTTCTAACGGCGCTGCTGGTCACGTTCAAGTGATTAGCTCAAATGATCCAAATGCGAAGGCCATTTCGGTCAGCTACTATACTGGTGGTGCTACTGGTACTGCGGTTAGTGAACTGCCATACGACCAGTATTACAACAAGGTGGCCAAGGCCGATGGCGAGGCGCCATACACTTACGTTTACCGTCAAGTTTAACCTACATAAAAAACCAAGTCCGAATGGGCTTGGCTTTTTTGTTTTAATCGTGAGAAATGAGGGAAATTTGGTATAAAAATGTTAAATGAAGATCGTTATAAGAATATGACTAATAATGAACAGATTTTATTTCATATTGCGGATGATATTGCGCTTCATCTTCAAAGTGAAGAGGGTGCACCAGTATCACCGTCATTAATGTTATGGCATTTGGGATTTGATAGTCCAACACTCAAAGACGAATTGATGAGTGCAATTAATCGGACAATTTTAAAGGCCGAAGAGCCATTGAAATTAACAGTTAATGACTTTAGTCAAGCTTTCGCTGAAGTATCGAGTGAATTTGGTAATCCAAAACAGGATAAGCAACTAATTATTGAGCTGCTTACGTGGTTTGGTCTACATGTCTATCCACTAGCATATCCAATTGCAAAAAATATTGAAAATGAATGATAAAAAACCAAGTCCGAATGGACTTGGCTTTTTTGTTTAAACAATATTTTGTGACACTGGATAAACATGGATAAAACCATTGGGGTCCATACAGGTTGCACGCTTAACGAGGCAGAATCCAGATTACGGTGGTTACTAGGATGAAGGCGAGCAGGTAAATCCCCAAGCCCCAGTAGTTACGCGGATTAACGTTGGTGCCATAGCCTAGGTGGGTTTTGCCTAGATTAGGGCGTTTAATGAATACTGGTTCCGGATTTTGCGGTGGCGTAACCAAGAAGATTGGTGCTGAAGCCAGGAAGGTCAGGATAAAGATTAGGCCAGTGGCGACAATCCGGAACTCAATTACCGAGAGCCAGTGCAGGCCGACGAAGCTGATTACAGTGGCAATGAAGAGGATTGCTATCACCAGGCTTACCAGGGACAATATTTTCAGAGTGGTGGACCGGCTGTATGCTAGTTCCCGCTGCTCAGCTTCAATTTTTTCAATAACCTTGGGGTCGTTTTTCACCAGGTCATCCAGGGACAAGTGGTAGATTTTGCTCAGCTTAATCAGACTAACAATATCGGGTTGGCGGCGGTCGTTTTCCCAATAGGAAATCGTTTGTCGGCTAACGTGGAGCTGGTCGGCTACTTCGGCCTGGCTTAATCCCAGTGCTAAACGCTTATCCTGTAGGGTGGTGCCCATAGTGGCCATAAAGGGCCTCCTTTTTTCTTGATAAGTCCAGCATGCCACATCGGCTGGGAAAAGGTTGTCACAAGCTGTTACCATCGCGTAATTAAACAATAAAAAAGCACCCAGATGGGTGCTTTTTAGTGGTCAGCCAGGGGCTCGAACCCTGGACCCACGGATTAAGAGTCCGTTGCTCTACCAACTGAGCTAGCTGACCAATTGACAACTTTATTAGTATACCACGCCGTGAGGGCGGGGACAATTAGAAATTCTGGAATTGACCGCGCCTTACTGGCCGCGCCTAATGGCTGTGCCTTACTGGTTGGCCTCGATTGTCACCAAGTTGCCCTCGGAGTCACGGATGGTGAAGGCGATTTTGTGATTGAAGCGCTCCTCCTCCGTAATAATCGGTATGAAGTTGTTGCGCAGGTGTTGGCGCAGTTCCTTTTGGTGGTCGCGGACTAGTAGTTCGAGCTGGTCGCTGGCTGGTCCGGGGACAAAGGCGATCTCGCTCTGGTCTAGTTGCAGGTGCCGATGATGACTGTCGCCGGCCTGGGGCAGGTCAAAAACGTCCCGCCAGAAGCGGTAGGCCCGGTTGGGATCTGTAGCGGGGATGGTTTTGTGGTTGAGCTTGCGTGGTTTCATGGGGCTCCTTATTTGAAATCACATCGATGTGAAGCTGATTTTCAAGATAACCTATCTTGGTCTAATAAATTAAGTATAGTAATATTTGAGTGAATTTTCTCTTTATTTTGGTTGCGGGGGTATGTTGTGATACTTATCAAAGAAGTTATAACCCTTTTGATTATTGTCTGGGGAATGATATTTGTGCATGAGCTGGGCCATACGGTGGTTGCTAAACTATTGGGTGTGAAGCTCTTGGACTTTAATATCTTTGGATTTAGCTGGCAGTTTCAAAGTCACGAGCTAAAATTCCAACCTAATTTATCGACCCTGTTTGGTTCGGTTGGGATGAAGCCGAGCGGGACTGGTAGTCGGATGAAGTATGTGGCCACTTTGCTGGCTGGTCCCGGGACGAATTTGTTGCTGGCCTTGCTCTTTTTTGTCTTCACTCAGGTGCCTGGCGCTGCAAACTTAATCGCCGTTAATTTTTGCCTAGCCCTGACCACTGGTTTGCCACTGAGTAGTTTTGATAATGATGGTGAACAAGCCAAGCTATACTGGCGGTATCCCGACCTGTGGCAGCACGCTGGGTTGATTGATAAGCTATACGATACTTTACGAAGTTCTGATTATTCGGATGCTAGTTTTGAAAAAATCCCAGCGGTCTTGGATTACATCGCTGGACGCCCATTTTTAACTACCCGCAATATTTTGTGGATTGGAGCTTACTTAAATGACTGGTTGATACTGCGAAATTCAGGCCAGGCTGGCCAGCAAGTTGTTAACGGGTTCTGGAGTAATTACCGCCGGTCGCTTGCCCAGTCAAATGATCGAGTAGGGTTGCTAGCTGCCCGGGGAGAATTTTGCACCGCTGATTTGATCTTGGATGGTCAGTATTCACCGACAGAAATGGCCAAATTTCAGAAGGGACTACCCCGTGCTTATCGAACCCGGCTAGATTATTTGGCAGACCCGCAAGACCAGGCTAAGGCTGAACGTTATCGTGAGTTGATTGATAAGTCCCGGGCACAAGTGGGGAATCAGGCCTTTGCCGTGACGGCTGAAGAGGCCTTTTACAACTGGGGCCAGGAACGGCTGCAGGATGCCAAAGGCCCTGCCCAGAGCACCAATCTGTGATAAACTAAAGCCTATGGGACTACTAGACGTTAGCGGCTTGAGCATGGCTTATGCCGAGAAAACTTTATATGAAGATGCCGCCTTTGAATTACAACCAGGCGAGCATATGGGGATTGTCGGTCAAAACGGGGCCGGCAAGTCGACCTTAATTAAGATTATTACCAACCAGGTTCTGCCGCTTTCGGGCAAGATTGAGTGGCAAAAGGGCCTAAAAATTGGCTACCTGGACCAGTATGCCGAAATTCCAGAGGGGTTGACCCTGGTGGATTTTCTGCACACCGCTTACAAAGACCTATACGACAAGCAAAAGCGGGCGACGGAACTCTACGAAAAGTACGCGGAAACCATGGATGATAAGCTTTTAGAGCGGGCTGGCCGCCTGCAAGAAGAGCTCGATGCCGCTGGTTTCTATGATGTCGACACTGAGATTGAACGTGTTATCAGTGGGCTGGGGCTGGAAGCCATCGGCCGTGATCGGGAACTGGAACACATGTCTGGTGGTCAGCGGGCTAAGGTCATCTTGGCCAAGCTCCTGCTGGAAAATGACGACGTTATTATCCTCGATGAGCCGACCAACTTCTTGGATGTGGCTCACATTCAGTGGCTGGAAGGCTTCTTACAGGACTATGAAGGGGCAACCCTGATTATTTCCCACGACTTTGATTTCTTAGACAAGGTGACCAACGCCATTGTTGATGTTTCCTTTGGTAAGATTACCAAGTACCGTGGCTCCTTTAAGAAGGCCATGCGCCAAAAGGAAGAGCGGACCGAGCAGCAGCTGCGCGAGTACGAAAAGCAGCAGGAAGAAATCAACAAGGCCGAGAAGTTTATCGCCAAGAACAAGGCCCGGGCTTCAACTTCTAAGCAGGCCCGTTCCCGGGAGAAGATGCTGGCCCGGATGGATAAGATTGATCCCCCGGCAGAGAACTTGAAGGCCAAGTTTAACTTCCCTTACGTGAACTCGCAGTCGGCCAACGCCCTGACGGTTAATGAACTGTCAGTCGGCTATGACCAACCAATTTTATCACCGGTGACCTTCTCAGTCACCACTGGAGAGAAGTTGGTCTTCCAGGGCTTTAACGGGGCTGGTAAGTCAACCTTGATTAAGTCCATCCTGGGGGACTTGAAGCCACTGGCTGGGGACTCGGAGTTCTCACCATCAGCGGTGGTGAACTACTTTGACCAGGACCTGGCCTGGGATGATGATCAGAAAACCCCCTTGCAGGAAATGCAGGACCGTTTTCCAACCACTCAGCCCAAAGAACTACGTCAGCGTTTGGCCGCGGCTGGGATTAACGCGGAAAATGCCAGCAAGCCCCTTTTCCAACTTTCTGGAGGGGAGCAGACCAAGGTTAAGTTGGCCATCATGGAAATGAAGCCGAGTAACTTCCTGATTTTAGATGAGCCGACTAACCACTTAGACGAAGATACGAAACAGGCCCTGCGGCGGGCAATCGAGGCCTTCCCTGGCAATGTCATCATGGTTTCCCACGAAACCAGTTTTACTGAGGGACTGGGGGACAAAACCTTGAACGTGGCGGCCTTGAGCTACCGTGACAGTCAAGATTAGTTGACAAGTAGAAGTATCTGAGAATATAATAATAATTAACTTATGAAACATAGAGGTTGCTACCAACATGAGTAACCTGTGGAGTGTTACAGGCACAGTGAAGCAGGTGAAAGGGGCGGTCAGCCGAAGCGCTGGTGCTGTACCATCAGTTGGCTGGGTTGCAGGTTAAGAGCCTACAAACTGTCGTTTTAACGGGGTGCTATGTAACTAGAATGAGCTTCGATGCCATAGTTGCCTACCGGCGCTATGGTTTTTTTGTAGGTAAATATAGGAGGGGGATTTCCATGACCGAAGGATATCATATTGCAATTTTAGGAGCGACGGGTGCTGTTGGTAGCCGCCTAATCGACCAGCTGTCAAAGTCGACTATTCCAGTAGCTTCACTGAAGCTGCTGGCTACGGCTAAGTCAGCAGGCCAGACCCGTGAATTTAAGGGTCAGACCATTACGGTAGAGGAGGCCAAGCCTGAAAGCTTCGAAGGTGTTGATATCGTTTTGGCCAGTGCTGGCGGTTCGGTTTCAGCTAAATTTGCGCCCGAAGCCGTTAAGCGCGGGGCCGTGGTCGTGGATAACTCCAGCCAGTGGCGGATGAACGACGATGTACCTTTGGTGGTGCCCGAAGTTAACGCCGATGCCTTGGCTGATCACAACGGAATTATTGCTAACCCGAACTGCTCAACGACACAGATGGTCGTGGCCCTACAGCCAATCAAGGAAAAGTATGGCCTGAAGCAGGTGATTGTTTCTACTTATCAGGCCGCTTCGGGCGCTGGTAAGGCAGCCTGGGACGAGATGATGGCCCAAACCGAGGCGATGAACCACGGTAAGACTGCACCGGCTGAAATTTTGCCGGTTAAGGGACAGCCCCACCACTATCCATTGGGTTACAACCTGCTGCCTCAGATTGATGTCTTTGAAGACGATGGTTACACCCACGAAGAGTGGAAGATGATCCACGAAACCAAGAAGATTATGTTTGGTGATAAGAACTCTGATGCCGTCAAGGTAACTGGCACGGCTGTCCGGGTGCCAATCATGATTGGACACGGGGAAGCGGTTTACTTTGTTACGGACGCCGGTGCCGGCGCTACAACGAAGGCTATTCAGGCTGACCTGGCTGATGCAGCTGGCGTTACCCTGCAAGATGACCCTGCTAACCAGGTTTACCCACAGCCACTGACGGCTGAAGGTAAGCGTGATACCTTTGTGGGCCGGGTTCGTCCGGATTTGGAAAACGATGATGCCTTCCACATGTGGGTGGTTTCCGATAACCTGCTGAAGGGTGCAGCCTGGAACACGGTTGAAATTGCCCAAACTTTGGTTGACCGTGACCTGGTCCGGGTCCCTGAGGGGGCAGCAGCTAAGTTCCCCATTGCCTAAGGAATTAGGTAGTCAGCGTTAAAAAAGCTAACATTGTTCGCCAGTCGGTTTAGAATGTTCGCGTAAGATGGAATAACTAATGGTTGCCCGGCAACCTCAAATATGTTGCGGCGAGGAGAATATGCAATGTCGATGATTGAGTTCAAGGATGTCCAAAAATACTATGGCAATTTTCATGCCCTGTATGACATCAACCTGAAGATTGATGCCGGTGAAACGGTTGTCTTAATTGGACCTTCTGGTTCTGGAAAATCTACCCTGATTCGGACTGTTAACGGTCTGGAAGATATTGAATCAGGGCAGTTAACTGTCGACGGTTTTGACCTAAACGACCCCAAGACGGACATTAACAAGATTCGCAAGAACGTGGGGATGGTCTTCCAGCACTTTAACCTTTACAACAACAAGACGGTGCTTGAAAACATCATGTTGGCACCCCGCCTGGTTTTGAAGCGCGACGAGGCTGAAAACAAGAAGGTGGCCATGGAACTGCTCGAACGAGTTGGTCTGGCTGATAAGGCAGCTAGCATGCCTTCTGAACTTTCTGGTGGACAGGCTCAGCGTGTAGCCATTGCCCGTTCTTTGGCCATGAAGCCTAAGGCCCTGCTCTTTGATGAGCCTACCTCAGCCTTGGATCCTGAGATGATTGGGGATGTCTTGGATGTTATGCGTGACATCGCCAAGGATTCATCAATGACCATGCTGGTCGTGACTCACGAAATGAGCTTCGCCAAGGCCGTGGCCGACCGGGTTATCTTTATGGCCGACGGTCATATCCTTGAAGATAGTTCAACGGCCAGTTTCTTTGAACATCCTAGTGAGCCCCGGGCCCAAAAGTTCTTGAGCCAAGTGGCACATCACTAAGATTTTAAGGGAAAGGGGATTAGCCGGGTGTTTTTAGCTGGCTAAGTGAGCACACATTATGGAAAAAGCAAAAAAGCGCCGGTTTGGTATTATTGCCACCATCGTTTTGGCCCTGGCGATTGTCCTCGGCATTGCGTGGGCGATGCAAACCGCAGCTAATAATTCAAAGCACCAGGATACTTTGACCCGGGTTGAAAAGCGCGGTCAGATTATCTGGGGTGTTAAGGCCGACACGAAGTTGTTTGGTCTGATGAACACCAAGACCGCGACGCCAGAAGGCTTCGATATCGATATGGCCAAGGCGTTGACGGTTCAGATTTCAAAGCAGACGGGGGTGCCGATGTCGGCTTCCTTCGTCCCAGTGGCTTCGGCTTCTAAGATTCAATTACTGAAAAACACTAACATTGACGGGACCATTTCAACCATGACCATCACCCCCGAGCGGGCTAAGGTCGTTGACTATACCCAGCCCTACTTTGATGCGGGTCAGTCACTTTTGGTTAAAAAGGATTCCGGCATCAACTCCATCCAGGACATGAACGATCCAAAGTACACGGTCCTGGTTGTCGTGGGAACGACGGCGGCGCAGATGACCAAGCAGTTTGCGCCTAAGGCCCACGTGATTGCCTTGCAGGATTATGCTTCGGCCATGCAGGCCTTAAAGGCTGGTCAGGGACAGGCAATGTCAACTGATAACGCCATCCTCTACGGTTTCGCTACGGAAAACCCTGACTACCACCTGGTCGGTGGCGTCTTTACCAAGGGTCCTTACGGAATTGCCTTTGACCACGACCAAAAACCAATGGTTGACCAAACCAACCGGGCCTTGGACACTTTGAAGAAGAACGGGATTTACAACCAGTTGATCAAGAAGTGGTTCTCAAACGTGCCTGGTCTTGATTGGCATGAGCTGGAGGTGAAGTCATGACATTACTACAACATTACTGGCCAGTCTTCATCCAAGGCTTCGGTTACACCCTCCTGGCGAGCTTCATTGCCCTGGTTGGTTCCCTGATTTTAGGAACCCTCTTTGCCATCATGCAGGTTTCTTCGATGAAATGGGCCCGGGTCTTCGGTGATGTTTACGTTCAGATTTTCCGTAACATCCCACTGTTGATTATTACGCTCTTCTTATACCTGGCAGTTGCTAAGGTGATTAAGATGACCGGCTTTATGGCAGGTACGATTGGGCTGATGCTCTATACTTCGGCCTTCGTGGCTGAGTCGGTTCGAGCGGGAATCTTGTCGATTGACAATGGCCAAATGGAAGGGGCCCGGGCCAACGGTCTGAGCTTTAACCAGGCCATGCGTTATATTGTTCTGCCACAGGCCTTCCGGGTGGCCCTGCCATCCTTGGGTAACCAGTTCATCAACCTGGTCAAAAACTCTTCCATCCTGGCCTTTGTCGGCGGTTTGGATTTGATGTACCAGGGTAACATGGTGGCGGCGACCTCCTTTGATACCTTTACGACTTACATTATCATCGGGGTCTTCTACCTGGTGATCACTCTGCCTTTGAGTTACTACATCCAGTACCTCGAGCGGCACTTGAAGCGGAAAGCATAAGGGGGCGTTATGGTTACTTTAGGAATATTTGATGCCTTCAATGGTGATAACGTCAACTACCTCCTGGGTGGTCTGGGTATCACCGTCGGCGTTTCGATTATCTCGGTGGTTTTGAGCCTGTTGGCCGGTTCGATTATTGGTATTATCCAATTCGAAAAAATCCCTTATTTTTCAACCTTTGTGGCAACGATTAACAACATTATTCGTAATCTGCCCCTCTTGTTGATTATCTTCTTTGTTTACTTTGCCCTACCTCGTTTAGGCGTGCATCTGCCCATCTTCTGGGCGACGGTGATTGCCATGAGTACCTTTGAGTCGGCGATGCTGGCTGAAATTGTTCGTGGTGGTTTGGAATCGGTTGACCGGGGCCAGTTTGAAGGGGCCCGGGCTAACGGCTTGACCAATGGTCAGACGATGTTTTACATCGTTTTGCCCCAGGCCTACAAGAAGATGATTCCACCAATTATCTCCCAGCTGATCTCCCTGGTGAAGGACACGAGTTTGGCTTCTGGTATTGTGCTGGCCGAGCTGACTTATCGTGGTCAGATTGTCTACGCGCAAAACACGACCTATATCGTACCAATTCTGGTAGTTTTGACCCTGGTTTACTTCCTGTTGAACTATGGACTGTCGTTAATTGCCAAGTGGTTCGACCGCCATTTGGCCTAACTTTGGGATAGTTTTATTAAAATATCAGGTGTACCACTTTAATAAATTGATTGTCAGGGTGGTGGGCCTGTGATAAAATTTTAAACACGATAAAAGAGCAATGGGGGAAAAGACCTATGAAGACATGGCAAAAATGGGCCCTGGGCGTCGCTGCGGTAGTAGTGATTGCCGGGGGTACCCGGGCCGCTGGCTGGTGGGGGAACGATAAGTCCCACGATAAGAACACGTTGAACTTTTCTTTGCCAACGGACATTAACACCCTGGATATTTCTAAGAATACCGATACTTATTCGGCAACCATTCTTGGAAACACTGGGTCAAACCTCCTGCGGGTGGATAAGTCCGGTAATCCGGTCCCAGACCTGGCCAAGTCAGTTGACGTTTCCGAAGACGGTAAGACTTATACGGCTACGCTTCGTTCTGGTCTGAAGTGGTCGGATGGTTCTGATTTGACGGCTAAGGACTTTGTTTATTCTTGGCAGCGGATTGTTGATCCAAAGACGGCTTCACAGTACGCCTACCTAACATCTGGTGTGCAAAACGCCGATGACATCGTGGCTGGCAAGAAGCCAGTTGACCAGCTGGGTGTTAAGGCCGATGGCGACAAGGTTATCTTTACCCTGGACAAGCCCATCCCTCAGTTTAAGTACTACCTGACCTTTGGTAACTTCCTGCCCCAGAAGCAAAGCTTCGTGGAAAAGCAGGGATCAAAGTACGGTACGACCTCTGACACCCAGCTCTATTCTGGTCCTTACAAGTTTGAGGGCTGGAATGGTACCAATGGTAAGTTCAAGATGGTTAAGAACGAAAACTACTGGGATGCCAAGGATGTTAAGACTAAGACCGTTAACTGGCAGGTAGTTAAGAAGCCAGAAACTGCCATCCAGATGTACAAGCAGGGTCAGTTGGACCGAGTATCAATTTCTAACTCTGCTGAGACGTACAAGGCCAACAAGGACAATAAGGATGTAACCTCTAACACGGATCCTTCTTCAACTTACCTGGAGTACAACCAGACCGGTAAGAACAAGTTCCTGGCCAACGCTAAGATTCGTCAGGCCTTGAACATGGCAACTAACCGTTCTGAAGCTACTAATCAAGCTTCTGGTGGTGTCTTCACCACTGCCACTGGCCTTGTCCCAACCGGCCTAGCTAAGACCAGCAACGGTGAGGACTTGGCAACCTACGTCAACCCTGGTTATACCTATAACAAGGAAGAAGCTGCTAAGCTCTTCGAAGAGGGTATGAAGGAAATCGGCGAAACTAAGATGGAAGTTACCATCTTGGGTACTACCGAGGCCCCTCGTGATAAGGTTTACCTGGATTATCTGAAGCAGGCCTGGGAAGGTTCCTTGAAGGGCTTGACGGTTAACGAAAAGTTCGTGCCATTCAAGCAGCGCCTGCTTGACCAGCAGAATCAAAACTTTGACATTGTTTTGAGCAGCTGGCACGGTGACTATCCTGAAGGTTCAACCTTCTATGACATGTTTAAGAATACGGACACCGGCCAAAACAATGGTAAGTTTAAGAACGAGGCCTATTCGGCTGCCATTGATAAGGCTGAGGGTACTGATGCTAACAATGCCAGTGCCCGCGACCAGGACTACAAGGATGCTGAAGCAGCCTTGAAGAACGATGCTAACATTAACCCACTTGGTTTCTGGAAGAATTACTGGTTGGTACGTCCAAACGTCAAGGGACTGGTGGTTAATGGTACCGGCCTGACCTTAGATGTGAAGAACGCCTACCGTTCATAATTTAAAGTAGTGAAAGTAAGAATTGGCTGCGCTGCGGTCAATTCTTATTTATTAGGAAGACACTTATGGCAAAATACATTTTGAAACGTCTGGCAATCCTGGTGTTCACCCTGTGGGTGGTCATCACCATCACCTTCTTTATGATGCACGCCATGCCAGGAACGCCTTATAACAATCCCCGGCTGACCAGTGACATGATTGCCCAGTTAAATCAGACCTATGGTTTGGACAAGCCCCTCTGGCAGCAGTATCTGAGCTACCTGGTTAATGCCCTGCACGGTGACTTTGGGACTTCGTTCCAGTACCAAAACCAGGCGGTTAGCACTCTGATTGCCCAGCGCCTGCCAATTTCAGCTGAGTTGGGATTGGCCGCTCTGGTGGTCGGTGTGATTTTTGGGATGATTACCGGATCCTTCTCGGCCCGTAACCAGAACAATAAGATTGATGGCACGCTCAGTCTGCTTTCAACGCTGGGCCTGGCGGTACCAAGCTTTATCTTTGCCATCGTCTTACTCTTCCTCTTCGGGTATAAGTGGCCGCTGCTACCAGTTTCTGGTTGGGGTGATTCGATTGGTGAAGCCGTGATGCCGGTGCTGTCCCTGGCGATTTTGCCAGCAGCGACGGTCAGCCGCTTTGTCCGTTCGGAAATGATTGAATCCCTCCATTCGGACTACATGCAGTTAGCCCGGGCTAAGGGGTTGAGTGCCGGAGAACTGGTGAACCACCACGCCTACCGGAACTCAATGATTCCAGTTTTGACCCTGCTAGGACCGCTGGCCGCTAACCTTTTGACTGGTTCGGTCCTGGTGGAAACGATTTTCTCGATTCCAGGAATTGGGCAGCAGTTTGTTAGCTCGATTCCGACCAAGGATTACCCGGTTATCATGGGTACAACCATCGTCTATTCAGTGATGTTGATGGTGATTATTCTGATTACCGATATCCTGACGGCGCTGGTTGATCCGCGCGTCCGCTTGCAGTAAGGAGGTCCACATGACAACAAATGATCAAGAATTTGTCCTAGTGGGCATCCGTAACCAAAATGCAAACGAGGCAATTGCCCGGCCAACCCTGTCTTTCTGGCAGGATGCTTGGCGGCGTCTGAAGAAGAACAAGCTAGCCGTGGTTTCCCTCTGGTTTTTGATTTTGACGGCGGTCTTCGCCCTGGGTTCAATGGTCTTTTTGAGCCAGGACCAGGCCAACAGTTTTAACCCCAATGAAATTGGGAAGTACAAGAACCTCCCGCCTAACTCCGGCCTGCCCATTCCGGGCTGGGACGGTAAAAACGTCCAACCGGGTTCAACCACGGTAACCGATTCCTATGAAACTAATGGCGTTAGCCAGCACTATCTCTTTGGAACCGATACCCTTGGCCGTTCGGAGGCCAAGCGGGTCACCGTTGGTCTGCGAATTTCACTCTTTGTCGCCCTGGCGGCAACCCTGATTGATCTCTTAATAGGGGTCTCCTACGGCCTTTGGGCCGGCTGGAAGGGTGGCTGGGTCGATACCCTCCTACAGCGGATTATCGAAGTGATTTCTTCGGTGCCCAACCTGGTGGTGGTTACCCTGCTATCCCTGTACTTGGGTGCTGGGATGACCTCGGTGATTATCGCTATCGCCTTTACTGGCTGGGTCACCATGGCCCGGCAGGTCCGTAACATGACCATGAGTCTAAAAGAGCAGGACTTCGTCTTAGCAGCCAAGGCCCTTGGCGAGCGGCCGGTTAAGATTGCCATCAAGCACCTAATTCCAAACATGGCCGGCGTTATTATCGTCCAAATCATGTTGACGATTCCAACTGCCATCATGTTTGAGGCCGTGCTGTCGGCGATTAACCTGGGCGTTAAGCCGCCCACGGCTTCGCTGGGAACGCTGATTGCGGACGCCCAGAGCATGCTACAGTTCTACCCTTACCAAATTTTGATTCCTTCAGCGGTCCTAGTCTTGGTATCGTTGGCCTTCGTTCTGCTGGGCGACGGTCTCCGCGATGCCTTTGACCCGCGGGCCAGTGAAGATTAAGGGGCGCTTATGACTGAACCTGTTTTACAAGTAAAAGATTTAAAAGTGAACTTTAATACCTACGCCGGCACGGTCCAGGCCATCCGCGATGTGTCCTTTGATCTGCAGCCGGGTGAAACCCTGGCCATTGTGGGCGAGTCCGGTTCTGGTAAGTCAGTGACGACTAAGACTTTGATGGGCTTGAATGCCGAAAATGCCGACATCCCTGATACCAGTGAGCTCCTGTTTAAGGGACAGAACCTCTTGGATTTAAAGGAAAAGGACTGGGAAGACATTCGGGGTGACCAGATTGCCATGGTTTTCCAGGATCCGATGACCAGTTTGGACCCAACCATGAAGATTGGCCGTCAGATTGCGGAACCAATTATCAAGCACCAAAAGCTCAGTAAGGAAGCTGCTAATCAGCGGGCTTTGGAACTGATGGAAGGGGTTGGGATTCCCAATGCCAAGGAACACTTCAACGACTATCCCCATCAGTGGTCTGGTGGGATGCGGCAGCGGGCGGTGATTGCCATCGCCCTGGCTGCTGACCCAGAAGTGCTGATTGCTGATGAACCGACCACAGCCTTAGATGTGACCATCCAGGCCCAGATTTTAAAGATGATGAAGCAGCAGCAAGAACGCCTGCACTCTTCCATTATCTTTATCACCCACGACCTGGGCGTGGTGGCCGGCGTCGCTGACCGAGTGGCGGTCATGTACGCTGGTAAGATTGTAGAAATCGGCACCGTCGATGAAATCTTCTTTAATCCTAAGCACCCCTACACTTGGGGTCTGCTAGATTCAATGCCAACCACTGATACGGCCCAAGGCAGCCTGCAGGCCATTCCGGGTACACCACCGGACCTGCTCCAGCCACCCAAGGGTGACGCCTTTGCGGAACGAAACCAGTTTGCCTTAGACGTGGACTATGAAAGCCAGCCACCCTTCTTCAAGGTCAGTGACACCCACTATGCCGCAACCTGGCTCTTAGACGAGCGGGCACCGATGGTAACGCCACCGGAGAAGATTCAGCGCCGCTGGGCCCGCTGGCAGGCCATGCAAGGACAGGAGGCCCATTAATGACCGAAACACCTAAAAAATTAGTGGAACTAAAGGACCTGTCTTTGACCTTCTTCCCTGGCAAGGCCAAGGAAGTTAAGGCCATCAACCATGCGACCTTCGATATTTACGAAGGCGAAGTCTTTGGCCTGGTTGGCGAATCAGGTTCGGGAAAGACGACCCTGGGTCGGACGATTTTAAAGTTGTATGACCCCAGTAGCGGTCAGATTCACTTTGACGGTCAGGACGTGACCAAGTTAAAGGGCAAGCAGCTGGCTAATTTCCGCAAGGACAGCCAGATGATTTTCCAAGACCCCCAGGCCAGCCTAAACGGCCGGATGAAGGTCGAAGATATCATTGCCGAAGGCCTCGACATCAACCACCTGGTGAAAAATAAGGCCGAGCGAGAAGCCAAGGTTTTGGAGTTGCTCGAACTAGTCGGGTTGAACAAGGACCATGCGACTCGTTATCCCCACGAATTTTCCGGTGGGCAGCGGCAACGAATTGGAATTGCCCGGGCCCTGGCGGTTGACCCGAAGTTCATCATCGCCGATGAACCGATTTCGGCCCTGGATGTGTCGGTACAAGCCCAGGTCGTTAACCTGATGAAGCGCCTGCAGGACCAGCACTCGCTGACCTATCTCTTCATCGCCCACGATCTGTCAATGGTCAAGTACATCTCCGACCGGATTGGGGTCATGCACTGGGGTAAGATTTTAGAGATTGGTCCTGCTGACCAGGTCTACAATCACCCGCTGCACCCGTACACCAAGAGCCTCTTGTCAGCCATTCCTGAGCCAGATCCTGAGGTGGAACGCAACCGGGTAATCCAGCCCTATGACCCTAGTCGGGAACAGGACGGGCAGGAGCGCCAACTGGTTGAAGTTCAACCGGGACACCTGGTTTGGGCGACGGCTGCCGAAGCAGACGAGTACCGGCAGAATCAACCTTAATTTCAAGCAAAAGCAGTGAAAATTATTTTCACTGCTTTTTTGTTTGTGGGCCGAAACGTAGCGGTGGGGCGCTTTTTCAGGTAGAATATAAGACGCTATCAAGACTTTTACTGGAATATTTAATTAGTTCGGGTATATGACGGGAGATAAATGTTTAAGAAAAGAACAATTTGGCTATTGTTAATAGTAATTGCAATTCTGGCGGTTGTTTTGGCAATCTTTGCTGGCAAAAATAAGTCGACAAGTCATAGTGTTTCCACAAAACAAATCAATGCACTCTATGTTGGAGAAACTAAATCTGACGTGACTGCTAAGCTGGGGCAGCCTTATGAAACCAGTGCTAATAAGAAAAAAATCGTGCACAATCTCCAACAGTATCAGGAGGTCATCGCTAATTCTCCGACTGCCCTGCAGAAAAAACTCCAGCAAACGGTTAACAAGAATTCTCAGTCATTAACTGATTTTACAAATCAGCTTGCAAGTAATAGCACATCGAATGTGGAAGTGCTGACCTACCATGTTAAGGATCATGACGATGGTGCGGTCATGCTAATTATGGAGAATGATAAACTTCAATATGTCATTAGTGCCGACGCGTAGTTAATTCTTTGTTAACAAGAATTTACTGGCTATCTTTAAATCTCACCTTACCGGTTGAGAATCTTCGTGTAGAATATAAGACGCTATGGAAAACTTTCAAGAACAACTTAAAAATCGCCGGACCTTTGCGATTATTTCCCACCCCGATGCCGGTAAGACAACCTTAACCGAGCAACTGCTCTTACACGGTGGTGTTATTCGTGAAGCCGGAACTGTTAAGGGCCGGGGCTCTAAGAAACTGGCCTCTTCTGACTGGATGGCCATCGAGCAACAGCGTGGAATCTCGGTTACTTCTTCGGTATTGCAGTTCGATTACGACGGCAAGCGGATCAATATCCTTGATACCCCCGGGCACGAGGACTTCTCTGAAGATACCTACCGGACCCTGATGGCGGTTGATTCCGTGGTCATGGTCGTCGATGCGGCCAAGGGAATCGAGCCCCAGACGAAGAAGCTCTTTGAAATCGTGTCCCAGCGTGGAATTCCAATCTTTACCTTCTTTAACAAGATTGACCGAGATGCCCGTTCACCATTGGACCTGGTTGACGAAGTTGAAACGGTCCTGGGCATTCAGGCCTATCCGATGAACTGGCCAATTGGTTCCGGCCAAATCCTGCAGGGGATTTATGACCTGCAAGATAATGAGCTGATTCCCTTTAAAAATGCCAAGGCCGATGAGTCGGTCATGGCTGAGGGAATGGATGAGATTGAACTGCTCAAGGATGCTGGGAATGAATTTGACCGTAAGGCGGTCGACCAGGGTCGCCTGACACCGGTCTTCTTCGGTTCCGCCCTGGTGAACTTCGGGGTAACCGAGTTCTTACGCGAGTATCTTAAGTACGCGCCGGCACCTGGCCCAGTTTTGACGGTTGATGACCTTGAAATTGAACCGGACGACCCCCAGTTTACCGGCTTTGTCTTTAAGATTCAGGCCAACATGGACCCCCGTCACCGTGACCGAATTGCCTTTGTCCGGATTGTTTCCGGGGAGTTTGACCGCGGTATGGATGTGACCCTGCAACGGACCGGCAAGAAGATGCGGCTCTCTAACGTGACCCAGTTCATGGCCGAGGAGCGTGAAAACGTCCAAACCGCTGTGCCGGGCGATATTATCGGGGTTTATGACACCGGTAATTTCCAAATTGGGGACACGATTTATTCTGGTAAGCGCAAGGTCCAGTTCCCAGACCTGCCAACCTTCACGCCGGAATACTTTAACCGGGTGATTGCCAAGGATGTCATGAAGCAAAAGTCCTACCACAAGGGTGTGGAGCAGCTAGTTCAGGAAGGAACCATCCAGCTTTACAAGTCCTGGCAGGGCAATGAGTACATTATTGGAGCCGTGGGACAGCTGCAGTTTGATGTCTTCAAGTTCCGGATGGAAAATGAATATAACGTTGAAATCCAGTTCGAACCAATCGGATCCAAGGTTGCCCGCTGGATTCGGCCTGATCAACTGGATGAAAAAATGGCCTCTTCCCGTAACCTCCTGGTTAAGGACCGTTATGATCAGCCAGTCTTCTTATTTGAAAACCAATTTGCCCTAAATTGGTTCCGGGACAAGTATCCCGACGTTGACCTAGAGGCAAAAATGTAAGTAAAAAACCACCGAATATCGGTGGTTTTTTTATCATGTGATAAGCTCCAACCCCTTAAAAACGCTGTCAGAATGCGGGATTTGGCGTTGTGCTTACCTTGTGAAAATGTTAGAATATTTCTGGAAAGATTTGCTTAAGTTTTTAAGAAAAGTTTAAGCTTCTTCACCCGCACGATGGCTTGATTTGGAGGCTACCAATTCGGTAGTGTGCCATAAAAGGAGAGAATATGGGCGTTTCAGAGGAAAAGAAATATTTTAAATCATATAAGTCCGGTAAGCACTGGGTGGTTGCCGGAATTGGTTTGGTAAACGCGGCCTTGGCTGTAGGTGTGGTTCAGAATCACCAGGCAGCTGCCGATGACCAGACCACCACGAGTACGCAGTCCCAGGGCAGCAATGCCGCCACGACTAACCAGTCGTCAGCGGTTTTGACGACCACGGCAAATAGTGACAACGCGACTACGACCCAGGCCGGTCAGACCACTGACAGTACTAGCCAGAACAGTACGGCTAACGCTACTAGTACGGCTACTGACAGCCAGGCTTCAACGACGCAGGCCGCTGACACGACGACTAATGCTGATAGCACGGCTGCCACTAAGGCGGCTGATACCAGCACAACCACCCAGTCAGATAGTCAGTCATCAAAGTCAACTGGTGACAGCACGAGTGCTAATCAACAAACGGCTAGCACCAGCAACACGGACAGTCAGAGCACTTCCGCTTCAACGACGGCGTCTCAGTCAGCCTCAACTTCAGCAGTTGCTGCTAAGGTTGCCGCTGCGGCCCAGTTGGTACCCGATGCTGCGCTGCGCCAGGCCCTGACTAGCAATTTGAATGGTGCCGATTTAACCCAGCAGAACCTGGCTACTTTGAAGAACTTGGATTTGCGGGCGGATGGTATCTCAGATATCACTGGTTTGCAGTATGCCACGGCCTTGCAGAGTTTGAACCTGAGTTTCAACAACATCACCAACTTGGCACCGCTGGCTAACCTGACCCAGCTGCAAAGCTTGGACTTCATTGCCAACAAGGCCGACCAGGTTCCTGATTTAACCCCGCTGGCTAGTCTGCCTAACTTGACTAGTCTGTCTTTGACTAGCAACAACTACGGCAGCCAACCAGACCAGTTGAAGGTCTTGTCAACTTTGACCCACTTGCAGAACTTGGACTTGCAAGACACTAAGCTGACGTCCGTGCCAGACCTGAGCCAGATGAAGCAGTTGACTTCACTGAGCTTGATGTCCAATAAGATTACTGATCCAAGCTCACTGAGCCAGGTAACTTCTTTGACGAGTTTGAAGTTGTCAAAGAACAACTTCAGCAACTTGGATTTCTTGGCACCGTTGACTAACCTGCAGTCCCTGCGGATTGGTATGCTACCAATTCAAGACGTCAGCGTCTTGAAGAACCTGCCAAACCTGACGGATTTGTCAGTCAGTCAGACCAACGTGGATGACAACAGCTTAAAGACGATTGGTCAGTTGACTAAGTTGCAAAGCCTGGCCGCTGATTTCAACTACAAGATTAGCGACCTGTCACCACTGGCTAACTTAAAGCAACTCACCACCCTGTACTTGGACAAGAATGCCATCCAGGACTTGAGCCCACTGGCATCTTTGACCAACCTGCAGACCCTGACTTTGAGCAACAACCAGGTTAGTGATTTGACGCCATTGGCCAAGTTGACCCAGTTACAGGAACTCAATGTCTTGAAGAACCAGGTCATGGACCTGAGTCCACTGGCAAACTTGAAGCAGTTGACGACCTTAAACGCCCGTAACCAGAACATTACCCTGCCTGAGTTGCAGTTAACTAAGGGTCAAAATGATGTTGTCCGGGCTATCACGCTGAAGGATGCTAGCGGTCAGCCGGTAACCTTGAAGTACAGTTCCGGGGTTAAGGCCACGGTTGATGGGGATAACAATATCCACCTGACTGACGTGACTGCTGCTGGTAATAGCTACTTCTCCTGGGCCAATGCCGGTAGTCAAAACTTTGCCAACCGTTTCACCGGTACCTTAACGCTGCCAGTTAGCCTGCAGGCTGACGCCAATGGTCAGACTAAGGATGTTAAGCTGGCCGTGCTCAAGGGGGATGGTAGCAATCAGGCCTCGGTGGCAAGTAACTTTATGAGCCCCGATGCTAAGCTCACTGACCTGGGCGATGGTAAGTACCAGCTGGATACTGTTGTCAGCGTGCCGGAAAGCTATGGTGCTGACAGTGTCGTTTACCTGGCTGGTAAGCAGACCAGTGTTGCCCACGTGGGTGCTCAGTATCTGATTGGCTACCGGTTTGATTTGACGTCAGCTGATCTGGCAACCAACAATATCTATGAAAAGATGCACGTCAATGTTCAAAGCTTGGGCTACAACCATGAGTACGGCGTGTACTTCAAGATTGATGGTGCCACGACTAACCCAGATAGCACTTCAACTTCAACGGCGGCTGATAGCAACTCAACCAGTGCCAACAGCACTACGACTGCCAGCTCAACTTCAGCTAGTTCTGACAGTGCCACGAATTCAACGACCACGGCCCCATCCCAGAGCAGTTCTCAGGTTGCCTCAGCAACCGCTTCTGATACCCTGAGCCAGCTCTTCTCACAAAGTGCGGTGGCTTCTGATTTGACGAGCCAGGTCAGCTCACGCTTTGCCAGCCTGTCAGCTGGTGACAGCCAACGCGCTTCTGATAGTGCCGCCGTTTCGACTTACCAAAGCACGGTCCTTTCTCGTAGTACGGCCGTTTCTGAGGCGTTGAACCAGAGCAATTCCCGCAGCACGACGATTTCAACGCTGGCTAGCCGGGTCGGTTCTTTGACCGCAGCCCGTTCTGAGCGCCAGAGCCAGTCAACATCAAGCTCACAGAGTGTGGCTGATTCAACTAGTAACAGCCTTTCAACCCAGGCTTCAAATAGCACATCTACTTCAACCAGTGTCAGTGCTTCAAATCAGGCCTCTGAAAGCACTTCGACTTCAGCGGTAGCCAGCGAATCAACGTCAACTTCCGCTAGCCAAAGCGTTTCAACCCAGGCCTCTGAGAGTGTTTCAACTTCAACTAGTATCAGCGAGTCAACTTCTGCTTCAGTAAGCGAAAGTACTTCAGCCTCAACTAGCACGAGCGAATCAACTTCTGCTTCAGTAAGCGAAAGTACTTCAGCTTCAACTAGCACCAGTGAGTCAACCTCAGCTTCGGTAAGCGAGAGCACTTCAACTTCGACCAGTGCTTCTGAATCAACTTCAAGCTCAACTTCGGCTAGCGAAAGCCAGTCAGCCGTTGACTCTACTTCTACTTCAGTAAGCCAGAGTGCTTCTGCAGTCGCTTCAACGAGCACTTCAACCAGTGCTTCTGAATCAACGTCGGGCTCAACTTCAGCTAGTGAAAGCCAGTCAGCTGTCGACTCAACTTCTACGTCAGTAAGTCAAAGCGCATCTACAGTTGCCTCGACTAGCACCTCGACTAGTGCTTCAACTTCTGATAGTCAGAGCACTTCGGTTTCAGCAGTGGACTCACAGAGTCAGTTGGAATCAGCCTTTAAGAGTCAGACGGCTAGCCAGATCAACTCACAGAACCTGTCAACTGCCGCACAAAACAGCATCCTGGCCAGCCAGAGTCAGTCACAGGCAGCCATCGACAGCGCGGTTCAGTCACAGAGTGCCCAGGCCTCAGCCACTGATAGTGCGGTGACTTCACAGAGTCAGTCCGCTTCAACGGCTGACAGCACGGAACAGTCACAGTTGGATTCACTGACCAATGAGCTGAACCAGCTCGACAGCGAAGACGCTACTTCAACCTCGACTAGCACGAGCGCAAGTACATCAACTAGTGCTGCGCAGACTAGTACCAGTCAAAACACTAGTAGTTCAACTACAGTAGATTCCACTTCGGTTTCAACTAGTACCAGCACTTCAACTAGTCAGGCAAATGACAGCTCTTCGCAGAGTCAGTCAACTAGTACCAGTACCTCAGTTAGCCAGGGAAACGACAGCTCATCCCAGAGCCAGTCAACTAGCGCCAGCACTTCCGCTAGCGAGGTTGCTGACAGCACTAAGCAGAGTGAGTCAGCTTCAACCAGTGTCAGCGCCAGCAACAGCACGGTAGCGGCTCAAAGCACGGCTGATGCAGCCTCAACTTCGACTTCTGCTTCAACGGTGGCCTCAGCGACTGATTCAACCAGCGCTAGCCAGGCAAGTCAGAGTACCAGTGCCAGCCAGTCAGCTAGCACGGCTAGCAGTCAAAGTGCCAGCACGGTTGCTAGCACTTCCGCCAGTGAGTCCACTGGTTTGACCGACGGCCGTTACCAGGTGGCCTTTACGATGGTTAAAAAGAGTGATGGGACCACACCATCGGTTATGGATAAGATGTTTGTTAAGCCGGCTGATCTAACCATTAACGGTGACCAGGCGACCCTGACTTTCACCTTTGGTGGTGAGTCAGCTTTTGGAAATGCTCAAGGACTTTCTGACATTCTAAAGACTTGGAGCTTTAACGGCGTTCAAGCAAGTAAGAACGGCCTGGCTTGGTCAGTTACCCTGCCTAAGGACAGTTTGAAATCAGACATCGCCATGGAAGTGGTTTATTTCCAAACTGAAGAAGCAACTCTGAAAATTAACAGCGTTAACAAAGTTAACTAAGTCTGATTGTTCAATTAAAGCACCCGACCACAGTCGGTCGGGTGCTTTTTTTGTTGAGGATAGTGTTACGATAGGATGGTCGGTAGACAAAATAAAATACGGGGTAGGTACTTGCGCGTTAAGTGTGGTGGGCACGGAATGTGGCCCGCCAACGAAACGATTGCGTGCGATGCAGGTACCGCATTCACCAAAACATGGTGAACACTCCCTTGGAGGTTCAAACACATGGAAAAGCACAGTTCGCGGGGGCTGATACCACCGCTTAGCACCAAGTCTCTGGTTGTCTTAGCCGTTTTGATGGCCATGAGCATCGTTTTGGGACGGCTGACCTTTGGCACCCAGTTAGTCCAGGTTAGCTTCGTCTCGATTGTCACCGCCTTGATTGGGAAATGGTATGGCCCGGTCTGGTCAATCTTAGTAGCCATGGTACTAGACCAGCTCAAGGCCTTCTTGTTTCTCGGCGGGCAAAATTTTCCGGCCTATACCGTGGTCGCCGCCATCGGTGGTGCGATTTATGGTCTAGCTTATTACGACCACAACCATCTCAGTTGGGCCCGGGTCCTAACGACGACCGCCTTGATAACAGTGATTGTTAACCTGACCTTGAACTCGCTGTGCATCTACTGGATGTACGGTGGCATTCATAACTGGGCATCGTTTTGGGCCTTTATTACGCCTCGGCTGATCAAGTCCATAATTTTTTATCCAATCCAAGTACTCTTAACCTACTTCATCCTAAATAGTACGGTTGTGACCCGCTTTAGTCAGCGTATTTTCTCATAAAAAAAGCCATCCGGTTTGTGCCGGATGGCTTTTTATTTAAGGTTGCTGACTTGATTTTTGAACCTTGCTCTTGTGAATCTTACTCAAATCACCGTGAACCAGGTGCTTGAACACATGGACATCGGAGAAACCAATGATTTTTCCTTGGCAGAAGAAGGAGAAGGCCGTCCCGATGTTTAGGGCTACCAGCTTGTGACTGAAGATAAAGCAGACCACTGAAATGCCGACGGCAAAGATGAAGTTACTAATCTGGGCCTTGCTGGGATTTCCGTGGAAGTATTTAAAGCGCAGGATGTTGGTGAGGTCATCAATCGGATGCATGATTAGGTTGACCCGCTGGTAAATGGAAATTCCGATTCCGACGTTGGTAACGGCAAAGATATCGACAATTATCCGCCAAACGATGGGCAAGTTTTCCACGCCTAGGTGCCTAAAGAAGGTGGCAAAGAGGCCAACCAGGACTGAGAAGGCGGCCCCAAAGGCGATGTTACCAAAGAAACGCGGCCAATTATAGTTACCAGAAATAACCAGGTTGGCACAGGCAACAGAAGTACTAATCAGGAGCAAGAAGACGGCGATTGGTCCCCCGGTCACGTTTGCCAGGTTAGCCGCAGCCGCGGTCCACGGTGCTGACCCCATGTTACTGGCGACGCTCAACCCGTTACCAAAGGCGTTAATCGTCAGGGAAACAATGAAGTAAAAAACGATTTGCTGGATTTTTAGCTGATAAAACTGTCCGTCGCTATAGTACATGAAGACTCCTCATAGAATTTACGACTCATAGTATAACAAGCTTTGCAGGGATAAAGCTAGGTCTAGCGCCGATGAAGCTTAACGACTCCTTCCCATCGTGGGGTCTGGGGGAACATGTCAATCGGCTGGATGTAGTCGACATCATAGGCCTGACTTAGGTCGACTAAGTCCCGGGCCAGGGTGGCCGGGTTACAAGATATGTAAACAAACTTTTCTGGCTTAGCGTAAATGATGGCCCGCCGCAAGCGGCTGTCTAGGCCGGCCCGCGGTGGATCAACAATCAGGGCGTTGGGTTTAAAACCGCCCTGCTGCCACTCCGGCAGGAGCTCTTCGGCCAAACCAACCTCGTAGTGGGCGTTTTCAATCCCGTTGTCTTGGGCATTTTGCTGGGCATCGGCCACGGCTTCGGGGATGATTTCCATACCGCGCACTTCCTGGACATAGTGGGCCATTGACAGACCCAAGGTACCCACGCCAGCATAGGCGTCCACCAGGCGGTCACCCGGCTTGGGGTCCAAGGCAGCAATGGCGGTTTCGTAGGTCAGCAACATCTGCTGGTAGTTGAGCTGCAAAAAGGCCCGGGGAGACAGGGCAAAGTTCAAGCCGAGAATTTCTTCATTTAGGTAGTCATCGCCCCAGAGCTTGCGGGTTTCATCACCCCACATCAAACTGGTCTTGCCCGGGTTGATGTTTTGGAAAATTCCAGTTACGGCTGGGATTTTCCGCCGAATCGCCGTGACTAGCTGGTCGCTGCCGGGAAAGTCCGCCCGGTTAGTGACCAGGGTCAGCTGGGCCTGGTCGTCCTGGTTAGCCCTAACAACGATGGCCTTTAAATCCCCACGGTTGCGTTTTTCATCGTAGATGGATAGGTCCAAATCGGTCAGAATGGTCCGCATCTGGTTAATGATGGCCATGGTGGTGGCATCCTGGGTGGGGCTGTCGGCTAAGTCAACCAAGTCGTGGCTGCCCCGCTTGTACATGCCAATTCGAACCTGGTCACCAACTCGGCGAACTGGGAACTGGGCCTTGTTGCGGTAGTGGTCGGGTTGATCCATGCCCAGGGTCTTTTTAATGGGGATTTGCTGCCAGTTACGTGGCTGGAATTTTTCCAGTGCCTGGCGGATTAAGTCCTCTTTAAAGGCCAATTGAGCCGGATAGGCCAAGTGGGCTAATTCTAAACCACCAACCCCATCTTCGACTTTTGGGGCACTGACCCGGTCCGGCGACGGGGTCCGCACGGTGACCAACCGGGCTTCTAGGTACTTGGGGTTTACGGCCGTTACTTTTGCGGTGATGACTTCGCCAGGGAGGGCCCCGGGTACAAAGGTAATCTTACGCTTAAAATAGCCAATCCCTTCGCCGTTAATGCCCAGACGTTTAATGGTCAGTGGGAATTTTTGGCCGACCTTGACACTGACTGGCCGGGGACGATTATGTTGGGCATGTTTAGCAGTAGGACGGGATTGAGACATAAAAACGCTTTCTTAGGCTTGGACCTTAATCGTGTAGTTTTGGATGTCGTTTTGGAACAGTTGGTGAATGGTCTGCATTAGCAGAAGCACCCAACTGACCGCCAGGGCAAAGGCAATGATTTCAAAGGCCGTTAATGATAAGTAGGGAATGATGTAAAAGAGGGTCATGGTTATCGCCAGGGCACCGGCAATCACATAAGAAATCGTCAAAAACTCTTTAGGTGCCTTGGGCAGTAAAAGCTGGATACCCAGCATTGGAATCCCAGTAAAGGCAATCAGAAAGTTGGCAATTACATCGTGTAAGACGTGGAAGGTACCTTGGTTGTTGGGGATGGCACCCAGACAGGCCAGGGTCAGGGCGTCTAGGATTAAAAAGGTCCGCAGGATAATCAGGCGCCAGTTACGAGGTATCTGCCGTGAAATGGGCACGAAAAGGTAGTCCAGCAGGGCCAACCAGAGGACCCCAGAAATCATCAGGGTCGAGTTGAACTGCCAAGCATACTGGGCCTGGCTGGTGCCTAGGAAACTAAAGTTGTGCTGCCACCAGCGGGCGTTACTGTTGGTGACCATCGATACCAACACCCCCACGACAATGGTGACGATTAAGAGGGCCATAATAAAGGAAGTTGATAGTTGGAAGGCCGCGTAAATCATCAAAAAGTTGATGATACTAATAAACATAAAGAAGAGGATGGTAGCGGTGATGGTGTCAAAGGCGGCGTTTTGAAAGAGGTAGCCCAGGGCCCAGAAAAAACCAATCGTGGCAAAGCCCTGGATGGTTGCCAGGGCAATCGTGGCCGTGGGCAGAAGGCGCCAGCCAATTTTGCGCTGTTTAGCGGTTGGCTCGGTCAGGTTTTGCTCAACGTAGGTGAAAACAAAGCCCGGTACACCAACGATTTCCCCCAGAATAATGATGGCTGTTGCAATCGAGTTATCGCCGGTAAAGGGAATCAGGGCACCGTGGTTAAAGAAGGAATAAATCGCAAAGGCCAGGGTCGCTAGCAAGGACGGTAGCAGGAAGCGGCGAATTGAAAAGGTCTGGCGCTCGTTGACTGGCTGGTCGGGCTGCACACTAAAAGACCGCCCCTTGGCGGTTAAAATTAAGGTCTCGCCATCCTTTAAATCCAGGTCCTGACTGACTTGGTCAGGAATCGTAATATGGTAGGTGCCATCGGCCACGCGCTGTACTCCGTTACTCTAATAAGTGATGATTTAAGTGTATAAAAAAAAGTAGAAAATAGATATAGCACACTTGCGTTATAGCGAGATTATGCTATAATAATAGTTGTTAAGAGCTAGTAGATGTATTTAGTGAATAACAGCTAGATTGGTGGCACAGACGCATGATTAAATTCGATATAAAATCTTATTTAAATGATAGGTCGCTAACGATTTATCGGGTTGCAAAAGCTTCCGGTTATGGCTACACGACCATTCATCGATCTTTTAACAAGAACCAGTCAAAATCAACTAGTTTGAATATCCGGGATTTAGACGCCCTGGCACGGGCCCAACATATGGAGATGTGGCAGGTGCTGATGGATCTCGAGAATCACTACCTGGTTGGTGGCGACGACGATAATGAATAAGTTTAGAAATTATAGAAAGTAGAGGAGCGGCTATTTAATGGCTAACAATGATTTTAACAATCCATTTGGATCAGATATGAATGATATCTTTAACAACATGATGGGTAACATGAATGGCTTTAATTCTGAAAACCGCCGTTACCTAATCAATGGTCGGGAGGTTACTCCTGAGGAATTCGCCGAGTACCGTCAGACTGGAAAGTTGCCTAGTGATGCAACTGGCGCTGGACAGGCTAACGTTGCCGGTAATGGTCGGGCTGCAGCACAGCAACCTGGTCAGGTAAAAAATGACAGTATCTTGGCTAAGATGGGTCGTAATTTGACTCAAGAAGCTAAGGACGGCTTGTTGGATCCAGTGATTGGACGTAACAAGGAAATTCAAGAGACGGCTGAGATTTTGGGTCGTCGTATTAAGAACAACCCTATCCTGGTTGGTGACGCCGGTGTTGGTAAGACGGCGGTTGTCGAAGGTTTGGCACAGGCCATTGTGAATGGTGATGTACCAGCTGCCGTTAAGGATAAGGAAATTTACTCAATTGACATTAGTTCCCTAGAAGCGGGTACTCAGTACCGTGGAGCCTTCGAAGAAAACATCCAGAAGTTGCTGGATGAAGTTAAGAAGGCCGGCAATGTGATTTTGTTCTTCGATGAAATTCACCAAATCCTCGGTGCTGGTAGCACCGGTGGTGAAGACGGTGGTAAGGGATTGGCTGATATTATCAAGCCTGCCCTGAGCCGTGGTGAAATCACTTTGATTGGTGCTACTACCCAAGATGAGTACCGTAACACGATTATGAAGGACGCTGCCCTGGCTCGTCGTTTCAACGAGGTTAAGGTTAACGCCCCAAGCCCTGAGGATACTTTGGCAATCTTGAAGGGTATCGCACCTTTGTATGAGAAGCACCACAACGTTAACTTGCCAGATGACGTTTTGAAGGCTGCCGTAGATTACTCAATCCAGTACATCCCACAGCGTAGTCTTCCTGATAAGGCCATCGACCTGATTGATATGACGGCCGCCCACCTGTCAGCTAAGAACCCTGCTACTAGCCGGGTTAGCTTGGAAAACCGTCTGGAAGAGTTGAAGGCTGACCAAGACAAGGCTGCTAACGACCAAGACTTCGAGAAGGCTTTGAAGCTTAAGAACGAAATGGCCGACGTGCAGAAGCAAATCGATGCTACTGACCAGGACCACAACGTTACGGCTACGCCTAACGATGTTGCCCAGTCAGTTGAGCGTTTGACTGGTATCCCAGTTTCACAGATGGGTGCCTCCGATATCGAACGGTTGAAGACCATCGACAAGCGTTTGGCTGGTAAGGTTATCGGTCAAGACGAAGCCGTTGAAATGGTTGCCCGTGCTATCCGTCGTAACCGCGCCGGCTTTGATGAAGGAAACCGTCCAATTGGATCATTCCTCTTCGTCGGACCTACCGGTGTCGGTAAGACTGAGTTGGCAAAGCAGTTAGCTTTGGACATGTTTGGTAGCAAGGACAACATCATTCGTTTGGATATGAGTGAGTACTCTGACCTGACTGCCGTTTCAAAGTTGATTGGTGCTACTGCCGGATACGTTGGTTATAACGACAACAGCAACACTTTGACTGAAAAGGTTCGTCGTAACCCTTACTCAATCGTCTTGCTGGATGAGATTGAAAAAGCTAACCCTCAAGTTCTGACTTTGCTCTTGCAGGTCATGGATGATGGTCGCCTGACTGATGGTCAAGGTAACGTGGTTAACTTCAAGAACACGGTTATCATCGCTACTTCTAACGCCGGCTTCGGTAATGGTAAGGAAGAAGACGGCAAGACTTTGATGGAGCGTTTGGCCCCTTACTTCCGTCCTGAATTCCTCAACCGGTTCAACGGTGTGGTTGAATTTAGCCCATTGACTAAGGAAGACTTGAAGCAGATTGTTGACTTGATGTTAAACGATGTTAACGACACCTTGGCTAAGAAGGACATCACCTTGACGGTTTCAGATGACGTTAAGGACCACCTGATTGAAGATGGTTATGATGAAGCCTTGGGTGCTCGTCCACTGCGCCGGGTTATCGAGCAGCAGATTCGTGACCAAGTCACGGACTTCTACCTGGACAACCCTGGTGAGAAGCAGTTGCAGGCTAACTTGGTCAACGGTAAGGTGGTTATCTCAGCCATCGTTACCGATGATGACAAGGACACTGAAACGGCTGACAAGTAATCAGTTCAAATTAAAAGGACCGGTTTCCCGGTCCTTTTTTGTGTCTATTTTTCGGCAGTGACATCAGCATATAAGTCGGGGAAGCGGTCAAAGAGCATCTTAGCAAAGCTGCACAGGGGCAGAACCGTTTGGTGATTTCCCCGGGCCTGGTTAACGACAGTGTCAACCAACTGCTTGGCTAGGCCACCACCCCGTAGTTTGGGATTTACGTAGGTGTGGTCGATGGCTAAAGTTTGGCCATTATTGGTGGTTTGATAGGTCACTTCTGCCAGTAGTTCCTGGTCATCGGCCGCGTAGTAACGGCCGGGTTCATGGGTGAGTTCCATAGGCACCTCCAAATTGAATTTTGTTATAGGCTAGGATACCAGAAAAGTATGCCAATAGCTGCCAAAGAACTTGACCATTACCGTATAATAGGAAAAGAACTTATTTTTAAACGAGACAAGAGGTACATCATGAAAACACGTGGCTTTGAAGTGGTTAGCAAGTACGAAGGACAGGGCATTAACCTGCCTAAGCGCAGCACCACCCAGGCAGCTGGTTACGATTTTGAAGCGGCCGAAGACATCACCCTACCAAGCTTATTGCAGGCCCCCTTTTTTAAGGAACTCAATATCTTCTCCCTGGGCAAGATTGATTCCCTGCTGGACAGCCCAGCTGCCAAGGACCTGCTTAAGCCAGTTTTGATTCCGACTGGGATCAAGGCTTACATGGGTGAGGGCGAGTACCTCCAGTTGGTCGCCCGTTCCAGTGCGCCAATTAAGAAGCGGATTACCATGCCCAACGGCGTCGGGGTCGTCGATGCTGACTACTATAATAATGCGGGCAACGAGGGTGAAATTTTCTTCCAGTATCTAAATTTTGGCACCCAGGACGTTCAAATTAAAAAGGGTGAACGCATCGGTCAGGGGCTCTTCTTGCCCTTCCTTCTTGCCGATGGGGATGAACTCGACACCAAGACCACCCGTGCTGGTGGCTTTGGTTCTACCGGAGATCATTAATGGCCAAGGTCAAAACACAATTTATTTGCTCCCAGTGTGGCTTCGTTTCCGCCCGCTACCTGGGGCGCTGTCCTAACTGTGGCCAGTGGGGCACCTTTGTTGAAGAAAAGATTCAACCAGAAGTCAACACCAACCGTAAGAGCCGGGTCGGCCTGGATGGCCGCACGGCCAAGGTTGAAAAAATTAACGAGGTTAACCTGGAAAGTACGCCCCGGGTAGCCACTGACCTGCAGGAGTTAAACCGGGTACTGGGTGGAGGGGTCGTCGCCGGTACCCTGGTCCTGATTGGTGGTGATCCTGGGATTGGTAAGTCCACCCTGCTCCTACAAGTGTCGGGTCAACTGGCTAAGCACGGCCGGGTCCTATACGTCACTGGTGAAGAAAGTGCTGCCCAGGTTAAGTTGCGGGCTGACCGGCTGAAGGTTGGGGATGACGATTTTTACCTATACCCTGAAACCGATATGGCAGCAATTAAGGCTCAGGTGAACGAAATTCACCCGGATTTCCTGGTGATTGACTCGGTCCAGACCATGCAAGAACCTGATTTGAGCTCAGCGGTCGGCTCGGTCTCTCAAATCCGGGAAGTAACGGCTGATCTCTTGCAGCTGGCAAAAACCAATAACATTACGATTTTCATTGTTGGCCACGTGACCAAGGAAGGGGCGATTGCTGGTCCGAAGATTCTGGAGCACATGGTCGATACGGTGCTTTATTTTGAAGGGGATCGGCACTACAAGTACCGAATTTTACGGGCGGTTAAAAACCGTTTCGGTGCCACCAATGAATTGGGCATCTTTGAAATGCGGGACCAAGGGCTGCGCGAAGTGGCCAACCCCTCTGAGATTTTCCTAGAGGAACGGCTGGCCGGCGCCACTGGCTCGGCCATCGTGGTAGCCATGGAAGGTTCGCGACCTATCTTAGTTGAGCTGCAGGCCCTAGTGACGCCGACCGTCTTTGGGAATGCCCAGCGGACGGCCACTGGCCTAGACCGTAACCGGGTTTCCCTGATTATGGCGGTCTTGGAAAAGCGGGCGAACCTGCTCTTGCAGAACCAGGATGCCTACTTGAAGGCCGCTGGTGGCGTTAAGCTGGATGAGCCGGCCATTGATCTAGCGATTGCGGTTGCCATTGCCAGCTCCTACCAGGACCAAGAATCCCGGCCTAGCGATGTTTTCATTGGTGAAATTGGCCTGACGGGCGAGATTCGTAGCGTGGCTGATATCGAGGGTCGCCTTAAAGAAGCCGCTAAGCTTGGTTTCAAGCGGGCGATTGTCCCTAAGAACAATCTTAAAGGCGCCAGCCTACCAGCTGGCCTAAAAGCCATCGGGGTCACCACGATTAAAGAGGCCCTCCAGGTCGCCTTTAATTAACTAGTGGGGCGGCTGCTTTTACTGACTTGGGGCCGTTCTTTGTTGTATACTGACCTATGAAGTTTTAAATTCTGATTGAGGAGATATAGATTTAATGGCAGATAAGATTCGTGTTCGTTATGCCCCATCACCTACGGGACACCTCCACATTGGTAATGCCCGGACTGCGCTGTTTAACTGGTTGTTTGCCCGCCACTACAACGGAACCTTTGTCATCCGGATTGAAGATACGGATGCCACTCGTAACATTGCCGATGGTGAAGCTTCGCAGATGGATAATTTGGCCTGGTTAGGTTTGGACTGGGATGAATCACCGGACAAGCCTGGTGAGTACGGCCCTTACCGTCAGTCTGAACGAAGCGTTGAGGGGATGTATCAGCCCTATATCGACGATCTTTTGGCCCGCGGTGTCGCCTATAAATCTTATAAAACCTCTGAACAGCTAAAGGCTGAGCGTGAAGCGCAGCAGGCTGCCAAGCAGGCTCCTCACTATGTCTATGAGTACGAAGGCATGACCCAGGAAGAACGGGAAGCTAAGTACGCCGAGTTCGAAGCCCAAGGTCTTAAGCCCGTTGTCCGGATCCGTGTCCCAGAAGACAAGGTTTATGCCTGGGACGACATGGTCAAGGGTCATATCGAGATTGGTGCCAAGGAAATTGGCGGTGACTGGGTCATTCAAAAGGCCGATGGCATGCCAACCTACAACTTCGCCGTTGTTATCGATGACCACCTGATGGAAATTTCCCACGTCCTACGTGGGGATGACCACGTTTCTAACACCCCTAAGCAGATGATGGTTTACGATGCCTTTGGCTGGGAACTACCCAAGTTCGGTCACATGGCCCTAATTATCAACGCTGCCACTGGTAAGAAGCTGTCAAAGCGGGACAATAACCTGCTGCAGTTCATGGAGCAGTACCGCGAATTAGGTTACCTGCCAGAAGCCTTGGATAACTTCATTGGCCTCTTGGGTTGGTCGCCTAAGGGTGAAGATGAAATCTTTAGCCTGGAACAGTTCCGGGAAATGTTTGACGAAAAGCGGTTGAGCAAGGCTAACGCCAAGTTCGATCAGAAGAAGCTCGAGTGGATTAGTAACCAGTGGATTCGCCGTGACAAGGACCGGGTGATGCCCCTGCTCTTTGACGAAATCGTTGGCGCTGGTCTGATTTCACTTGATGAGGCCCAGCAGCGCGACGACTGGCTCCGGCAAGTGATTGAAGTTGCCGGGGTGGACGGTATTTTCCACACCAGTCAAATCGTTGACCTAGTCCGCGAACCCTTCTTCCAGTTGGGTGATATTACCGATGACATGGTGCCTTACCTGACTTCAGAAGCTGGTCAAAAGGTGCTGCCAGCCTGGCAGAAGGCCTACGAAAACTTGGCGGTTGATGCCAGCGCTGACGAGTACATGGCAGCCATTCGTCAAATCCAAAGTGACCTCGACATTAAGGGTCGTGAGCTCTGGAACCCAATTCGGATTGCTACAACCCACCAAATTCAAGGTCCAAACCTGCCTGAAATGCTGACCCTCTTGGATCGGCAGAAGGTTTTGGACACCATGGCTGGTGTCATGGATAAGTACCTGAAGTAAGTAGAGACCTCGGTTTTCCAGCAGGAGGGCGGCGATGTTACAAATTTACAACACCTATACCCTGGATAAGGAACCTTTCCAACCGATTGAGGATGGTAAGGTGCGGATGTATGTCTGTGGACCAACGGTCTACAACTACATTCATTTAGGTAACGCCCGTTCAGCAATTGCCTTTGACACGGTTCGCCGCTACCTACTCTACCGTGGTTATCAGGTTGACTACGTTTCTAACTTCACGGACCTAGGTGATAAGGTCATCGCCCAGGGTGAAAAAGAAGGTCTGAGCGAGGGTGAAGTCGCCCACAAATATGAACAAGCCTTTGATGAAGATGCCGGTGCCCTAAATATTATGCCGGCCACGGTCCGCTCCAAGGCCACTGATGTCATGCCGGAAATTATCCAATTTGTGGCTGATTTGGTTGCCGACGGGATGGCCTATGAGGTCGAGGGGGATGTTTACTTCCGTGCCCGTCAATTCCCCGACTATGGTCACCTTTCCCACCAAAATTTGGATGAGTTAGAGGAGAATGCGGCTGGCCGCCTAGATGATGAGGAAGCCAAGCGCAAGGAAGATCCAATTGATTTTGCCCTCTGGAAGGGCGAACACCGTCCCAGTGTAACGGCCTGGGATTCCCCATGGGGACCTGGCCGACCGGGTTGGCATATCGAGTGTTCGGTCATGGTCCAGAAGTACCTGGCGCCTACGATTGATATCCACGGTGGTGGGGTGGATTTGACCTTTCCCCACCACACCAACGAACTGGCCCAGTCGGAGAGTCGCAACCACGAGCCCTTTGTCCACTACTGGATGCACAACGGCTTTGTGAACGTAGATGACCAGAAGATGTCCAAGTCCCTGGGCAACTTCACCACGGTACACGATTTTCTGGCCGACCACGATGATCCCGAGGTCTTACGCTTATTGCTTAGTAAAACTCATTACCGGCGTCCGATTCATTACTCGGCGGCCACTTTGGAACAGGCCCAGATTGAGTTGAACCGCTTGCGCCGCACCTATCAAGGTTTGCGGTCTGCTAATCATCCCAGTGGTCCGGTCGATGAAAAGTTAAACCAGGCTAATCAAGATTCACGGGTGGCCTTTGAAGTTGCCATGGATGACGATTTCAATACCGAGAACGCCCTGACGGCCATTTATGAGTTAGTCGGTCAGGCTAACCAGGCTCTCTTGGATCCTAAGATTAGTCAGGAGAGCTTGGCTGCAACCGCGGACCTCTTGGCCCAGTTGGTTGGCATTATCGGAATTGTTGACTTAGACCGTAAGCAGGAGCTAACGGCCGATCAGAAACAACTACTTGAGCAACGGGCCAAGGCCCGGGCGGCAAAAGATTTTGCTGAATCGGACCGGTTACGTGATGAACTCAAAGACCAAGGCATTTTGGTCCGGGACACGCCCCAGGGCCAGCAATGGTAAAACGCTAGTAATAGCGTTTTTTTATTACCATAGATGATGGCCTGTGCAAAAGAGGCCAAATTTGTAATATTTCTCCACAGAGCTATTGACACAACCCCAATAGGGTGCTAGACTAATAAAGTTGCTTCAGGGGGACCTGAAGCGGGTAGCACATTGAAAACTGAACAAAACTTTGAACAAACAAATCTGTAATGGTTGCTTATACGCAGTGTAAGTAACAAACAAATTTGCGAAGTCAATTCGTAACAAACAATAAACGGATGATGCTATGGAAATAGCAAATAAGTCAGTTTAAACGAAGAGCAATCTTCAAACTTTTAACATGAGAGTTTGATCCTGGCTCAGGATGAACGCTGGCGGCGTGCCTAATACATGCAAGTCGAACGCGCAGCGAAAGGTGCTTGCACCTTTCAAGCGAGTGGCGAACGGGTGAGTAACACGTGAATAACCTGCCCTCAAGTAGGGGATAACATTTGGAAACAGATGCTAATACCGTATAAAACTTAGCTGCACATGCAGCCAAGTTAAAAGACGCTTTGGCGTCGCTTAAGGATGGATTCGCGGTGCATTAGTTAGTTGGTGAGGTAAAGGCTCACCAAGACGATGATGCATAGCCGAGTTGAGAGACTGATCGGCCACATTGGGACTGAGACACGGCCCAAACTCCTACGGGAGGCTGCAGTAGGGAATCTTCCACAATGGGCGCAAGCCTGATGGAGCAACGCCGCGTGTGTGATGAAGGCTTTCGGGTCGTAAAGCACTGTTGTATGGGAAGAACAGGCTAGGTAGGCAATGACCTAGTTTTGACGGTACCATACCAGAAAGGGACGGCTAAATACGTGCCAGCAGCCGCGGTAATACGTATGTCCCGAGCGTTATCCGGATTTATTGGGCGTAAAGCGAGCGCAGACGGTTGTTTAAGTCTGAAGTGAAAGCCCACAGCTTAACTGTGGAATGGCTTTGGAAACTGGGCAACTTGAGTGCAGTAGAGGTAAGTGGAACTCCATGTGTAGCGGTGGAATGCGTAGATATATGGAAGAACACCAGTGGCGAAGGCGGCTTACTGGACTGTAACTGACGTTGAGGCTCGAAAGTGTGGGTAGCAAACAGGATTAGATACCCTGGTAGTCCACACCGTAAACGATGAATACTAGGTGTTAGGAGGTTTCCGCCTCTTAGTGCCGCAGCAAACGCATTAAGTATTCCGCCTGGGGAGTACGACCGCAAGGTTGAAACTCAAAGGAATTGACGGGGACCCGCACAAGCGGTGGAGCATGTGGTTTAATTCGAAGCAACGCGAAGAACCTTACCAGGTCTTGACATCCTTTGAAGATGTTAGAGATAACATTGTGCTCTTCGGAGCCAAAGTGACAGGTGGTGCATGGTCGTCGTCAGCTCGTGTCGTGAGATGTTGGGTTAAGTCCCGCAACGAGCGCAACCCCTATTGTTAGTTGCCAGCATTGAGTTGGGCACTCTAGCGAGACTGCCGGTGACAAACCGGAGGAAGGCGGGGACGACGTCAGATCATCATGCCCCTTATGACCTGGGCTACACACGTGCTACAATGGCGTATACAACGAGTTGCGAACTCGCGAGGGCAAGCTAATCTCTTAAAGTACGTCTCAGTTCGGATTGTAGTCTGCAACTCGACTACATGAAGTCGGAATCGCTAGTAATCGCGGATCAGCATGCCGCGGTGAATACGTTCCCGGGTCTTGTACACACCGCCCGTCACACCATGGGAGTTTGTAATGCCCAAAGCCGGTGGCCTAACCATTTGGAGGGAGCCGTCTAAGGCAGGACAGATGACTGGGGTGAAGTCGTAACAAGGTAGCCGTAGGAGAACCTGCGGCTGGATCACCTCCTTTCTAAGGATAACCGGAGCGTTACAGGGACTTGAGTGTCAATTTGTTTGGAACAAAGTTTTGTTTAGTTTTGAGTGGGTTACCACTAGATAAGTAAGGGGACTTACTT